>JAEUUR010000202.1 GCA_016787465.1 Saprospiraceae bacterium
AAAACAAGAAATGAAAAAATTAGACAAATCAATATCACATGTGATATCCAACGAAAACGAAAAGGAGGAAAATCAAGAAACCAATTTTGATGATCAAGAAATGAGGACTAATGCCCCCCATACCCCCCCAATTCCCCCAACACCTCCTCCGGTACCAAATACCTGACCGACTTGCCTGCCTTCAGACACTCACGGATATACGTAGCCGAGATATCCAGCGGATGCGTATCGAATACCTTGACGTGCGGGTGCACCGCCAGCTCGCCCAACTCATGCCCTGGCCTGCGGTACACATAAATTTCGTTCCCAGCCAGTATTTGCTCGTAGTTTTTCCATTGGTGCAACGTGGCAATGTTATCGCCGCCCATGATCAGTACGAATTGATGTTCCGGGTATTTTTCTTTTAAAAAAGCGAGCGTATCGATGGTGTAGGAAGGCTTGGGCAACCCGAACTCCACATCCGAAGCTCGAAGTTTAGGGTTGTTCTCCACCGCCAAACGCACCCAATGCAACCGGTCGTGGTCGCGCGCGAGGGTCTTTTTAGGCTTCAAAGGGTTCTGCGGACTCACTACCAGCCACACCCGGTCGAGGTCGGTTTGTGTCGCCATATATTCTGCAATCGCCAAATGGCCATTGTGGATGGGATTGAAAGAGCCGAAAAAAAGACCGATTTTCATGGATGTTACAGGTAGCACCGGCTTTTATCCGGTCGGTTAGGAGGCCTTCAGGCCGCCTTTGGATGATGGATGTTTGATGGCAATGAAATGTTTTGATTGGATAAAAAAATCAAAACATTTTATTTGATATGTAATCGTTACATTACCAACCTTACTCACAAAGTGCTTACATTTACCCGTGCAAATTAAAGTATTTGTTCCCACACTTTCGAACAAACACACAATTCCTGCATCCAACGGCGGCCTGAAGGCCTCCTAACCGACCGGCTAAAAGCCGGTGCTACCACGAACATCCACCATGTCTTTCCTCGACGAACTCAATCCAGTCCAACGCCAGGCTGTTTCTACCATCGAAGGCCCGGTATTGGTTATTGCCGGTCCGGGGTCAGGTAAAACACGGGTGCTGACTTACCGCATCGCTCACCTGCTGCAACAAGGCATACCCGCACGTGAAATTCTGGCGCTCACTTTCACGAATAAAAGCGCCCGGGAAATGAAAGACCGCATCGAAAAGGTGGTGGGGCCGGTAGCACAACAAGTTTGGGCAGGTACTTTTCACTCCATTTTCGCACGTATCCTCCGCATCGAAGCCGATAAAATCGGTTACCCTTCGTCGTTCACAATTTATGACACCGATGATACGACGAGTGTACTCAAAGCCATAATCAAAGAAATGAACCTCGACCCGACGGTGTACAACGCCGCCTCGGTCCGATCGCGTATCTCCTTGTGCAAAAGCAACCTGATCACGCCGCCACTCTATCGGCAACACAACGATATGATGCAGCAGGACCGCGCTGCACGAAAGCCCTATATTGTTGATATCTACGAGCGCTATGTGGCGCGCTGCTTCCGCTCCGGCGCCATGGATTTTGACGACCTCCTGTACCAATTGTTCAGGCTCTTCCAAACCAATCCGGGCAATGTGCTGGATAAATACCGCAACCGTTTCAAATACCTGCACGTCGACGAGTTTCAGGATACCAACTTCCTGCAATATTCCATCCTTCGGCAATTGCTGAAATATGACGGCAGCAAGGAAAATGTGTTCGTCGTGGGCGACGATGCCCAAAGTATTTACGCTTTCCGCGGCGCTACCATCGAAAACATCCTGAACTTCGAAAAAGATTTTGCCAACCTCCAAACTTTCAAACTGGAGCAAAACTACCGAAGCACCCACCACATCGTTTCTGCAGCCAATGAAGTGATTTCATTCAACCGGCGCCAGTTGCCCAAAACCATCTGGACCAGCCGCGAGGATCGCCATAAAATCAAGGTACTCAAGTGCCTGACCGACGATGAAGAAGGACGCCGTGTGGCAGATTTGATCCTCGAACAAAAACACCGGCACCACCTGCCTAACGACGAAATCGCGGTGCTTTACCGTACCAACGCGCAAAGCCGGAAATTCGAAGAACACCTGCGGCGACTCAACTTGCCTTACCGGGTATTCGGCGGTATGTCGTTTTATCAACGCAAAGAGGTAAAAGATTTGGTCGCCTACCTGCGCCTGGCAGTCAACCCGCGTGATGAAGAAGCGCTCCGGCGTGTTATCAACCTGCCCACACGCGGCATCAGCGATGCTACGGTGGAAAAACTCAGCGCGATGGCAGGCGCCAATGACATGCCCATGTGGGATGTGCTGCTGCAACCCGCACTCGACGTGACCGACCGCGCCCGAAAAGCCATGATTCAATTCCGCAATATGGTGGAAGACTGGCAACGCCGTGCACTTTCAGAACCGGCCTACAAACTTGCCGCCGATATCCTGAAACGATCTGGCTTGCTCGATATGTTGAAAAGCGATACAAGCCCCGAAGGAATTGGCCGCTTGGAAAACGTCAATGCCGTGCTGGATGCGATTTCCGAATTTTCCGACAGCCAACAGCCATTCCCCGAGGAAGACGGCTCTCCCGCTGCCGAACCATCCTCTCTGGCCGCCTATCTGCAAACGATTACCCTGCTGACTGATGCCGATGAAAAAAACGACGGCGTCGATCATATCACCTTGATGAGCGTGCATGCCGCCAAAGGGCTCGAATTCAAAAGTATCTTCGTAACGGGGATGGAGGAAGGGTTGTTTCCTTCTTTTATGGCCCTCGAAGATCCCAACGGACTGGATGAAGAACGTCGACTTTTTTACGTGGCTATCACACGCGCCAAGGAACACCTGACCCTCTGTTTTGCACAGAACCGGTATCGTTTCGGTCAGATACGGGTGAGCGAACCCTCCCGGTTTCTGGAAGAAATCGATCAGCAACATTTCGATACCATCGGCGGTTTCGGAAGCGCGCGACTGGGCGCATCCTCGCAACCTGCTCAGCCGAGTTCCGCAGGCGCGCGCGTGAGCGGCAACTTTACCCAGGCCCGTCAGCGGCAGGCGCAAAATGCGCCAACGGTTATTCCAAGTAATTTCCATCCTTCCTCGGAAGAAGCCATCGTCCAGGGTGTTACGGTGCTGCACCTCAAATTTGGAGAAGGAAAAGTTGTCAGCGTAGAAGGCCCCAAAGACAACCGGGTGGCTACCATTCAATTCAAAAATGATGAAATGAACGAACGCCGCATCGTTCTAAAATTTGCCAAACTCCAGGTAATGAATGATGAATGATGAATGATGAATGATGAATTTTTTTGAAATTCCATTTCAAAAAAGTAAAATTATAAAACACAATTCTCGCGCATTCAATTATTTTTAAATCACTTATAATTTAAAAATATTCATCATTCATCATTCATCATTCATCATTCATCATTCATCATTCATCATTCATCATTCATCATTCATCATTCATCATTCATCATTCATCATTCCGTATTATCGTTTTCACATTCCCCTTTGGTTGCACTTCTCCTTCCATGTACAGAATGTTACGCCGGTTCGGCCTGGAATTGTCGTATAAAATGACGCCGGGAGTGACGTTTCCGGCTTTGTTTACGCTGTCGAATTCAATGCGAATAGAAGCGGAATCGCCGGGCATCACCGGAAATTTCGGAAAACTGAGGGTTGTGCAATCGCATCCGCCTTTTGAACTGTGGATCACGTAGGGAGCTGCCCCGGTATTGAACACCACAAAAGAATCCATCAATATAGTTCCTTCTTCAATGCGTCCGAAAGGAATCGTGTCGCGCAGGAATCGAACCGTAGTTGGTTCGAGCGGGCCGGTATGTTGTAAAAAACGGACATATTGCAGCACCCGTTGCTGATTGACAGAATCCAGCAACTTGCAGGTTGCTTCCAGGGGTTTACCGAAGTAAGCGCCCAAGTGATGCGCATAATCCAGCACCTTGGCGCTGTGCTCGCCGTTCAAGCCGGCAAGAGACGATTTTAATTGCTCATTCAGGTTTTGAGCTGAAAGGCCGGTGAGGAAACCTAAAACACAGATAATGGTTATAACTACTTTCATGTTGATGGGGAAACGTCCAAATTATAGGTTCAATTGCAGGTTCCGCAAATGTAATGCCGGAAATGAGAAGGAATGGGTTCCAAAGAAAAAGATGTTTTTTTGAAAAAACGTTTGTGACAATCCGAAACACACTTACCTTTGTGCCCGCTTTAAAACATTAGACGTAGTTAAAGCAAAAAAGTCCCTGCGGGAATGGCGGAATTGGTAGACGCATACGTTTCAGGGGCGTACGCCCGTAAGGGTGTGCGGGTTCGACTCCCGCTTCCCGCACTAAAAAAAAAGCGACCCATTGCTGGGCCGCTTTTTTTGTGTGATAAAACGGCGGAATTGGTAGTCCCGATTACTCGTTTTACAAGGAGTTACAGGAGGTGCAGGAGTGCCTAAAAACACTCCTGCACCTCCTGTAACTCCTTGTTTAAAAATACAGCTAGTCGAAACCCAGGACGCCCCTTTTTTCAGCGGGCGCAAAAAAGCTGGTGGTAAATAACTTGTGAAACAAAACCACCCCCACCTTAATGGCTGCGGCCATCAATGTTACCTGTTTGTTTTATGCCATTTTTAAGAGTGTTGTTTTCGGTAAGCGGCGGCTTTTCGAAAAGAAGCGGTAGGTAATTGGCGGTAAGCGGCGGTTTTTTGAAATTTTTTTTTGATTTGAAAAAATTTTCATATTTCGCATTTTTTGATTCTGTTGTCAAATGTATTTTTAATTATTATCGCTTTATTATTACCGAATCGTTAATTTATTGGCACTTTTTTTATCACAAAAAAGCAATAAAAACACCTTTTTTGCCGCCGTTAAGATTTCATTATGTTGCAGAATAAAAAAAAGCCTTCATATTTGCATCACAATTCAACACAAGGGTAACAAACAAACTTCAATGTTGAAAATGTAGATGGAATAGAAGGTTCCATTTTTTAAATGATATTCTTTGTAACTCAAAGTGCTTTGCTCCTTTTTTTGGTCAAATGCGCACTTTTTTGAAAAGGAAAATCATACATACAGAGACTGTGACCTCACGAACCGAGAAAACTAAGTTTCAACCAAACTGAAAACAATAAGAAAAACGCTCAGTTAATTGAGCAAAGACAACCGAAGGCGGGGGCCCTCCGGCCCTTTCAAATGAGAAAGGGCGGAGGGCTGTTTTTTTTACCCCGTTTTAAAACAAAATCCCGAATCTTTTCACTGTGAAAGATTCGGGATTTTGTTTTAAAACGCTCACAAATCGGCCATATACGTGTCCAAATCCTTATCCCCACGTCCCGATAAATTCACCACAACCCGGTCGGTTGAACGCCATTCGAACAAATTCAACGCATAAAGTGCGTGAGCCGATTCGAGGGCCGGGATAATTCCTTCCAATTTTGCCAGTTCATAAGCGGCGTTCAGCGCTTCCTGATCCGTCACCGCAACAAACTCGGCACGACGGGTATCATGCAAATAAGCGTGTAAAGGTCCAATACCAGGATAATCCAGTCCGGCAGAAATGGAGTGCGGTTCCACGATTTGTCCGTCGGCGTCCTGCATCAGCAATGTCCGACTGCCATGAATAATGCCCGGTGTGCCGAGTACGGTGGTAGCTGCACTTTTACCGCTGTGAATACCATGTCCGGCCGCCTCAGCAGCAATTAAACGCACCTCAGGCTCGTCCAAAAAGTGATAAAAAGCACCCGCCGCATTGCTGCCGCCACCTACACAGGCAATGACGGCTGTAGGCACTTCACTCCCGGTTTTTTCAAATAGTTGCGAACGCATTTCAGCGCTGATTACGGCTTGCAACCGCGCTACCAGATCAGGGTAGGGGTGCGGGCCTACCACCGAACCGATAATATAATGTGTATCGGAAGGATGATTGATCCAGTACCTGATAGCTTCATTCGTTGCGTCTTTTAAGGTGCGACTTCCCGACGTAGCCGGACGTACTTCGGCGCCCAGCATGCGCATACGCGCCACATTCGGCGCCTGCCTTTGAATATCCACCTCCCCCATAAATACCGTACACTCCAATCCGCGAAGCGCACAAACCGTAGCGGTTGCTACACCGTGCTGACCCGCGCCGGTTTCAGCAATGATTCGTTTTTTTCCCAATCGCTCGGCAATCAAAATCTGGCCGACGGTATTGTTTACCTTGTGTGCGCCGGTATGACAAAGATCTTCGCGTTTCAAAAAAACCTGTGTCCCAAATTTTTCAGATAACCGCGCAGCAAAATACAAGGGTGTTGGGCGGCCAACATAGTCGCGCAGCAACATCTGATATTCAGCCTGAAAAGCCGGATCTTCCAACATACTTAGATAGGAAGAGGCCAGTTCATGTACATTCGGCCACAACATTTCCGGCACGAATGCGCCGCCAAACTGGCCGTAAAAACCTTGGTTAGGTTGATATGTCATAGGTGAAGTTTTTGCTTGTGCGTGTTTTAAATACTTGCTTTTGGCGATCTCAACTGATCTAAAAAAGTGTTTAATAAGTCGATATTTTTTAACCCCGGACTGGTTTCAAACCGGCTGTTCAGGTCGAACCCTGCCAGTTTAGAGTGGGAAAGTTTATTAAGTTTGCCTGCATCTTCCGGACGGATGCCGCCACTCAGCAAAAACGGCGTGTCTCCCGTATATGAGTCAAGGATATTCCAATCAAAAGGAGTTCCGTTTCCGCCATGCCTGGGCCCTTTGGTGTCGAACAAAAAATAATCGCAGGCGCCTTGGTAGGCTGAAACACGGTCAAAATCATCAACCCCGGCTACCGGGAAAGCTTTGATAACCTGGTGTGATTGGCGCAAAGCAAAGCATGTCTCCGGACTTTCATTGCCGTGCAGCTGAAACACATCCAGTTGGTAAATATGTGCGATTTTAAGCAACTCATTCAGTGGATGATCCACAAAAACGCCGGTTTTTAACACATTACCCGCAGCACGGATCAATTCAGCAGCCGACGCCTTTCCAATGGTATACCTCGGTGATGGCGGGTAAAAGATAAACCCCAGAAAATCGACGCCCAGGGAACACACAGCGTCCACATTTTCCGGTAAAGTGAGTCCGCATACCTTGATCAGGTTGTTTTTCATGTTTTAATACGTTTGCTTTTAGAGGATTGGTTGAATAGCCTGAACAAAACGTGCGCATTCCGCACCCGGGTTTTCCGCTTTCATAAATGCTTCGCCAATCAGAAAACCGCAATACCCGGTAAGACTTAATTCCACTAAATTTTCAGGATGGTGCAACCCGCTCTCCGCCACCCATACACGATCACCAGGCAGTTGTTTGGCCAACATAAAAGAGGTCTGCAGGGTGGTTTCGAATGTATTAAGGTTTCGGTTATTCACACCAAGCAGGCCTACCTCCGGCGCTATATGGTCGAGTTCGGTTTCATCGTGCAACTCAAGCAATACTTCCAATCCGAGGTTGTGGGCTACGCCGGCCAACGTTTTAACTTCCTTTACCGACAACGCCGCAGCGATAAGCAAAATCAGATCGGCGCCAAGGGCCTTTGCTTCCACGATCTGGTATTCATCGATGATGAACTCTTTGCGCAACAACGGAATATCAACTACTTCCCGGATAAGTTCCAAATCGCGGTTATTACCTCCGAAATAGGGTTCATCAGTGAGTACCGAGATCGCAGCAGCGCCAGCATCCGCGTAAGCGCTCGCAATGGCTTCTGGGTTGGCGCCAGCCCTGATCAACCCCTTCGAAGGCGATCTTCGTTTGAATTCCGCAATGATTCCGGGTGTCTGTTGCAAGCGGCGACTGAGTGACCGGGGTTGCTTTGAAAAGTGCGGACTCTTTTCCAACGTACGGATCCCGACGGCTGCTTTTCGGAGCGTGATTTCCTTGCGTTTAGAATCAATAATTTCTTGAAGAATAGACATAAAACGTGTTTTTCAGCTGTTGAGAAGCGTTTGAAAACTGGCCAGCGCTTTCCCGGCTTTTAAGGATTCAACGGAAGCGGCAACGGCATCTTCAAATACGGGAAACAAGCCCATACATTGTAAGGCCAGGGCTGCATTGGCAACCACGACAGATTGCTGGGCCTCAGTAGCCTGATTATACAACACGTTGGAAAAAATCCGGGCTGCATCTTCCACACTGTCGCCGCCGAAAATGGCTGCCTGCTCGAGGGTTTTGAAACCCATATCAGCTGGGCTCAAAACCTGTTCGCCGTTTTTTGAAAACAATTTAACGGGAGCGGTTAGTGAAAGTTCGTCGTATCCGTCGAGGGTATGCAGCACGATGTAGGTTTCATCGGTTTGCTGACAGATGTAATGATACCGGCGCGCCAGTTCGAGGTTGAATACGCCGGTAATCCGGTATTTAGGCCGGGCTGGGTTTACGAGCGGCCCAAGCATGTTAAAAAAGGTTTTGATCCCCAATTGTTTGCGAACCGGACCCACCCGCTTCAACGCAGGATGAAACAACGGCGCATGCAAAAAACACATACCGGCCTGTTCAAAGGTGTGGTTTAAATGATCCGTGTCGTTGGAAAACAGGTAACCCAGATGTTCTAAAACATTAGACGAACCGCTGATGGAGGATACCCCGTAATTGCCATGTTTGATCACTTTGCCTCCTGCGCCTGCCACCACAAACGAAGCCAGGGTGGAAATATTAAACGTGTTTTTGGCATCGCCGCCCGTTCCACAAAGATCGATGGCATCGCGGGTTGGCAGCTTTGGATCAAGACACAATTCCATCAGTGCTGCGCGGAAACCCGCCAGCTCTTCCGGTGTTATACTTCGCATCAAATACACCGTCATAAAAGCCGCCAGTTGTGCATCGGTTCCTTCTCCCTCGCTGATTCGGAGCAAAATATCTTTGGCTTCATCCCCTCCGAGGGTTTGATGTTCGAACAATCGATTGAGTATTTCTTTCATGAAACGGGTTGAATATTAAAGGTTTATAAAATTTTCAAGCATTTTTTTGCCATGTTCGGTCATAATGGATTCAGGGTGAAACTGAACGCCGGCAACCTGAAATTCCCGGTGCTGAAAAGCCATGATCGCTCCGAGGGCATCCGTAGCCGTGATGACAAAGTCGTCGGGCAACGAACCCGACTCCACCGCCCAGGAGTGGTATCGCCCGGCAAGGAAAGATGCCGGTATATCCCTAAACAAAAAGCCGGGCGTTGCGCTAAGCGCCATTTCGCTGGCCACCCCATGATAAACCTGGTTCAAATTGATCAGGTTGGCGCCGCAAGCCTGCGCAATGGCCTGATGGCCCAAACAAACCCCGAGCAAAGGTTTTTTTGCGAAGTAGGTTTTGATCAATGGCAATAAAATACCTGCTTCTTCCGGTATCCCCGGGCCGGGCGACAACAGTATTTTATCAAAAGCCGCCACGTCTTCAAGTGAAATTTGATCATTGCGCCGCACCGTAATTTCACAACCGCCAATTTCGCGCAACAAATGCACGAGGTTGTAGGTGAAGGAATCGTAGTTGTCGAGTAATAATAGATGTTGCATGATTTGATTGATTCGATTGTTCCGATTGTTCCGATTGATTCGATTGTTCCGATTCGAAATGCAGTCTGGTGTCTAAGTTTTCAGCGAAGCTGAAATATTCATTAAATCGGAACAATCGAATCAATCGGAACAATCGAATAATCAATTAAAACTCTTTGGCCATTTGTATGGCGGCGCGCAAAGCGCCGAGTTTATGTTGAATTTCCATTTTTTCGCTTTCCGGAGTGGAGTTGACCACAATGCCCGCGCCGGCTTGAAAATGGAGGTTTTGATGTCTGCTTAAAAAAGAACGGATCATGATGGCCATGTTCACGTCGCCGTTGAAGCAAATCATACCGATCGCGCCGCCGTACCACTGTCGGGATGAAGGTTCATTATCGTGAATAATCTGCATTGCGCGCACCTTTGGCGCACCGCTGAGGGTGCCGGCGGGGAAAGTATCTGCCATCAGGGCAAAGGGCGATACGTTTGACCGCACCAACCCGCTTACCTTGGATACCAGGTGAATGACATGGGAATAGCGATGAACCTCTCGGAATGCCTCAACTTGTACCTGGTCGGCGTGGCGACTCAGGTCGTTGCGTGCCAGGTCGACAAGCATGACGTGTTCTGCATTTTCTTTAGGGTCGTGTAACAGTGCTTGTTCGGCCGGGAGGTCGATGGTGTCGTCGCCGGTTTTCCGGTAAGTACCTGCAATTGGGTGGATTACCGCTTTGCCATTCTGTATAATCAATTGTGCTTCGGGCGAGGAGCCGAACAACCTGTAACTGCCGTAATCTGCAAAAAACAGATAAGGTGAAGGGTTAATGGAGCGCAATGCGCGATACACATTGAACTCGTCGCCGGTGAATGCTTGCGTAAAACTGCGCGACAGTACCACTTGAAATACATCACCCCGGCGGCAATGCGCAATTCCTTTTTTTACGATTTCCAGGTATGCCTCGTCGCTCATATTTGCCTTTTCAGGGCCTGTGGCTGAAAATTTGAACTGCGGAATATCCTTGTGTTCAATCAATGTTTTTACACTTTCCGGGTCGTGTTTTTGTCCGGGCAAGGTGAGTTCTACCAGTTCGAGCGTATGTTTCAGGTAGTTGAATACAAGCATGTAGCGGTACAACCTGAAACGGAGCAGCGGAATGCCGCCGCTTACGGTTTGGTGGTGAAATGCGCTGGGTTCGAACATCTGCACGGCATCGTATCCCATGTAGCCGATCAAACCCAGGCCGGAAAGGTTATGCGCCGACTCGTTGTCCGAAAAAGCAAACAGGGTTCTGAACGCTTCCAGTTTTTCCAGCACATCGATGTGTTGCAGCGGCGCCTCATCATTTATTCCGGCAGCAGGAACATTGAATCGCATCATCCCGTTTTCAATTACAATTTCCGCCTGCGGAGCGATGCCGATAAAAGAACTTCCGTTTTTTCCTTCTGCATTGTCGGCGCCTTCGAGTAATACGGCCTCCGGGTAGCGGTCGCGCAGCCGAAGGTATAAGCCTACCGGCGTTACAGTGTCGGCAGGCATTTGAATACGATGCACCTGCACTTCAATTTTGTTTGGTTGTATGCCCATAAGGATCAGAAATAAAAAAAGGAGCCTGCTGCCACACAGCAGGCTCCTTTCGAAAAGTCAATGCAAATGACAGGAACTAGCAACACAGCAGAAGAGAACCTTCAGTGTGCCACCAAGACCAATTATTTACATTGTGTGAAATCATAGCGCCAAAGGTATGGGGATTGTTTTTATACCTGCAACTCTTGATGGATATTTTTGTGTTTAAGTGTTTTTGTGTTTAAGTGTTTTTGTGTTTTTGGAGAGTGTTCATAGGTTACAAAAACACAAAAACACTTAAACACAAAAACACAAAATCACCAAAACACAAAATCACAAAATCACCCCTCCTCCGTATTATTTTTGGCGCATGGAAATTTACCTGCTCTGCGGATTTGCTTTTTTAGCCGGATTTATTGATAGCATCGTCGGGGGCGGTGGATTGGTTCAAATTCCCGCTTTTTTTGTGTTGTATCCGCAATTATCGGTGCCGAATGTGATCAGCACCAACCGACTAGCTTCGGCGGTAGGCACTTCGGTTGCGGCCCTCAACTACGCACGCAGCGTTTCGATACCCTGGAAAACGGTATTGTATGCGGGCATAGCTGCTTCCGTTTTTTCCTACCTGGGCGCTACCGTTCAAAGTTTTTTGCCTTCTGAAGTGCTTAAACCGATCATTCTGGTACTCATTATTTTGGTGGCTGTTTATACCTATCGAAAAAAAGACTTCGGGCACCATGAAAAAATGAATGTATCATCAGAACAACTGCCGTATTGGGCGGCAGGAGTTGGCGCTATACTGGGTTTTTACAACGGATTTGTAGGCCCCGGAACGGGCAGTTTGCTTGTTTTTGCTTTTGTGAGCCTCATCGGATACAATTTCCTCAAAGCGTCTGCAGTGTCCAAAGTGGTCAATGTGATTGCCGATGTATCCTCCCTAGTTTTCTTTTTTATCAATAAAACAATTCTGTTTCACCTGGCATTGCCAATGATGGCGTGTAATGTGGCCGGTTCTTATATGGGCAGCCGAATGGCGGTGTTGCGGGGCAACGAATTTATCAGAAAAGTATTCCTGGTGGTCGTAGCCGGTATTGTGGCACGCTTTGCCTGGGATGTTTTCAAGGGAATTCTTCACGGATAATGCCCCTATCAAGCAAATCGATGTACCTTTGCAGCGCTTAACCAAATTATTTTAAAAAATGGCGCGTGTTGAACTTGTGATGCCCAAAATGGGCGAAAGCATTATGGAGGCTACCATCCTCAAATGGCGTAAAAAACCGGGCGACTCCATTGAGCTCGACGAACCGGTACTCGATATCGCTACCGATAAAGTGGACAGTGAAGTGCCTTCGCCGGTAGCCGGCACCCTTGTTGAAATTTTGTTTCAGGAAAACGACGTCGTACCTATCAACAAAGTCATCGCTATCCTGGAAACAGAAGCTTCCAATGCACAACCAACGGCGTCGCCGGCAGTAAGTCAACCGGCCGCGTCCAATGGCGCATCAGAGAACGTTTCCGTGCCGTATGTGCCAACCCCAGCCGCATCTTCTCCTCAACCCGCCAACAGCGGAAGCGGCAGATTCTATTCGCCGCTGGTGAAAACGATTGCAAAACAAGAGCAGATTTCAATTGCCGAGTTGGACGCACTACCGGGTTCCGGGCAAGATGGCCGCGTAACCAAAAAAGATATTCTGGCTTATGTGTTGAACCGCGGTCAAGCGCCTCAAATGCCTCAACCGGTTGCCCAAACACCAGCCGCTCCCGTTCCGCCTCCTGCCGTTTCCGTAAGCGGCGCCGTGGAAATCGTAGAAATGGATCGTATGCGCAAACTCATTGCCGATCACATGGTGATGAGCAAACACACCTCTCCGCACGTCACCTCTTTTGTTGAAGTGGATGTAACCAACCTGGTTAACTGGAGAAACAGTATCAAAGACAAATTCAAAAAACAATACGGGGAAAACATCACGTTTACCCCCATTTTTGTGGAAGCCATTGCCAGGGCTATTCGCGAATTCCCGATGATCAATTGTTCGGTCGACGGCACCCGTATCCTGGTTAAAAAAGACATTAACATCGGCATGGCCGCTGCATTGCCAAGTGGTAACCTCATCGTGCCGGTTATTAAAAATGCCGACTACCTGAATTTGGCAGGGTTGACAAAAACCGTTAACGACTTGGCGAACAGGGCGCGTCAAAACCAGCTCAAACCTGAAGAAATTCAGGGCGGCACTTTTACACTGACCAATGTCGGCACCTTCGGTAACGTCATGGGCACTCCAATCATCAACCAACCGCAGGTGGCCATTATGGCCGTAGGCGCTATCCGGAAAAAACCGGCTGTGCTCGAAACCGAATACGGCGATGTCATTGCCGTAAGGCAAATGATGTTCCTCTCCATGTCGTACGATCACCGTGTTGTCGATGGCATGCTGGGTGGCTCCTTCCTTCGGAAAGTGGCCGATTTCCTGGAAGCATTCGATCCGAACCGACCTATTTAAACGAACAGGTATATTTTTTTTTGTCAAATCTGCGCGCGCTTTACGTTCTTAGCGGTAGTTTTCCCGAACGTAAAGCGCGCGTTTGCATTTGCGGGCGCGTGCTGCGGTATAAAAAATATCCCCTATGGATTTTCACCGCATTTTCGAAATGCTCGATTACCAGCACCGGCGTTTTCCGCTGAAAGTGGCATTTGCCGGACGTGAAGACGGCAAATGGAAACATTGGTCGACGGAGGCGCTCATTCGCGAACGTAATTGCATCAGCGCAGGTTTGCTGGAAGCAGGCATCCGCCATGGTGATCGGGTCGGCGTGTTTGCACATTGCGGGAGCCCGGAATGGGTAATAGCCGATTCGGCCATGCTGCAAATCGGTATCATTCCCGTTCCCATTCACTCTACGGCGCGTCCCGACGAAATTGCACATATTACCAAAGACGCAGGCTTGTCTGCCTGTTTCGTCAGTTCCGATGAAATGGCGGTTAAGCTTGAAAAGGCAGGAGTGGTTTTTGAAAAATTGTTTTCGTTTGAAAAAAAGCCGAAACAAGACATAGTTGGCTGGCATCAGTTGGCCTGTGAGCCGGATGAGCATTTGCTAGGCCGTATTCAGTATTTTCGCGATGGTATCCAGCCTGAAGATATGGCAACCATGCTTTACACATCCGGCACAACGGGCCTGCCCAAAGGTGTGATGTTAAGCCACCGGAATATTGTGAGCAATGTAAAATCAGTACTGGCCATCGTGCCCGTTGGGCCGGAAACAAAAGCAGTGAGCTTTTTACCCTTGAGCCATATCTTCGAAAGAATGGTCATTTATACCTATCAGGCAGCCGGCGTGCCTGTTTGGTTTGCCGACAGCATTGAAAAATTACCCAAAATATTACCCGACGTACGTCCGAATTTCTTTACGGCAGTGCCGCGCGTGCTCGAGCGCATGTACGAACGTTTGATGGAAGAACGTGATAAAGGCGGAGCGTTAAAACGCAAAATAATGGATTGGGCCATTGCCCTCGGAGAACGGTTCCCTTATGCCGGCGGACATGAAATGCCGCTCGATTATCGGTTTAAAAGGCTGTTAGCTGATTTGCTGGTGTTTCGCCATTGGCGTAAAAGAATGGGCGGTAAAATTGCCTATATCGCCGTTGGCGCTGCCGCCTTGCAGCCGAGGCTCGGTCGACTGTTTTCAGCGGCAGGCATCGATGTCAGGGAAGGTTACGGGCTCACGGAAACAAGCCCGGTGATCGCTTTCAATCGTTTTGAACCTGGCGGCGTACATTTTGGCACCGTAGGCATCCCAGCGCCGGGGGTAGAAGTCCGGATTTCAGAAGAACGCGACGAGGCCGGGAACGGCGAAATAGAGGTGCGGGGCGAAAACGTGATGATGGGATATTACCTAATGCCCGAAGAAACGGCTTCCCGGTTTACCGCCGACGGATGGTTTAAAACAGGTGATGTTGGGCGTTTTGAACACAAGCGGTTCTTAAAGGTCACCGGCCGGAAAAGCGAAATTTTTAAAACGACTACCGGCAAATACGTGGCCCCAGGCTACGTGGAACAACAACTTCAGCGGTCGCATTTCGTGCATCAATGTATGGTGGTCGGCTTGAATCAACCTTTTGTTGCTGCGCTTATTGTTCCCAATTTTGCGGCGCTTGAAGTTTGGTGCGCTGCAAACAACGTCCATTGGACCGCGCCCCAATACATGATCCTCAACCCGAAAATTGAAAAGTTGTTCAAACAGGAAATCGACCGCATCAATGAAGAGCGACTAGGTACCATTGAGAAAATACGGGCATTTTCCTTGATACACGAGGAATGGACCGCCGATAATGGCCTGCTAACCCCCACATTAAAATTACGCCGTGAACGCATAGTAGCCTTCTATGAAGAGGATATTGCCAAGATGTTTATACGGTGATAAAGTGATTTTGATGATTTGAATGATCAGAAAACCATGATTTTTAAGTGATTGGCTACAAACGGTTGTTCAAAACCGACTTAGACAAGCTCTTACAGTTTCACCACCTTAACCGCCTGGCTGCTATTCAGCCTGCAGTAATAAACACCGGCAGGCAAATCTGATATATGCGCCTCAACCTGATGATGGCCATAGGATAAGTCGCCAAAATGAATAGTTTTGACCGGTTTCCCTTGAACATCGTACCACACCGCCTGGGTTTTACCGGCTGCCGGAAGGTGGATGGAGAGCGTACAAAAAGCAGATACCGGATTGGGGTGTACCCGCAAGGATGGCTTCCATTCAGGTGAATTGGTATGGCTTGAAACAGGTATGGAAGCAACATACATGGATCGACCATAGGTGGCCGCCAATAAAGTGCGTGTTGGCCCATGAAAGGTGAGATCGACTACCGGAACCAAGGGCAACCCCGTATTTTCAGATTCCCACGTGTCCCCTCCATTCAAGGTGCTGAATACCCCGGCATCGGTAGCAATGAACCAATTTGTCGGATCAGCCGGATCGAGAATGATATCGTTAACGGGAATATCCGGAAGATTGCCCGAAACATCCGTCCAGCTCAGGCCGGATGTGGTGGTTTTATATACATGAGCAATGTTTTCATGGTGGCGAAAGCCTGAAAAACATACAAAATAAGTGTGCGGATCGGTCCAGTCGCAGGCAACGCGCGTTACCCAGCGTTTCGGAAGCGCGGAGGAGACCTTGTTCCAGCTTGCTCCGCCGTTTTGTGTAATCCAGACGTTGCCGTCGTCGGTGCCGGCAATGAGGTGATTTGGATCGACCGGCGAAGCGGCGATGGTGGTGATGGTGCCGTAAACCACCCCGCCGGCGCCGGTGTTGCCATTGCTCAGATCGTCGCTGATCGCATTCCAGGAGAGCCCGCCGTCGGTGGATTTAAACAATCGCTCCGCGCCGAAATACATCACGGAAGGGTCGTTAGGGTCGAAAATGTAAGGAGCATTCCAGTTGTATCGGGCTGCCGTTGGCGCCGACGCGCCATTGCTTCCCCCAAAACCGCCATATTGTGAAGTAGCGTAGAAAATACTGTTGTCGATCGGGTTCACCAGGGTTGTAAACCCATCGCCACCGTAGATATGCGTCCACTGATCGGGGCCGTTGTCAAAACTTGCCAGGGTTCCATTGTCTTGTGCGCCGCCGGAGAACCTGTGCGGGTATTGGAAATCGATTTCACAGGTATAAAATTGGGTAATCGGGAATGGTTTGTGTTCCCAGCTCAGGCCGTCATCGGAGGATACAAAAACGCCGCCATCGTTGCCAACCACCCTCAGGTTTGGATTTGTCGGGTTGATGTACAATGCATGATAGTCGGCATGCAGGTAGTCGCTCACTTGTTGCCAATTGTTGCCGCCATCGGCACTATGGATCCAATCGACGCCCAGGTTAAATATTTCGGAAGCATTGTTTGGGTGTACCCGGATCTGGCCGAACCACCATCCGAAGGAATAATAACCCGGATCGCCGTTTTGATCAATGGGCGACCAACTGTCTCCATTGTTCGCAGTTTTATAAATGCCTGCAAATGCGCCGTTTGTATTGGCCGCTGTGAGGAAAAGTATGTTTGGATTTGATGGTGAAATACAAATACCCATTCGTCCGGTGTTTGGGCCGGATGGCAAACCGTTGGTGAGCCGCGTCCAGGTTGCGCCGCCATTGGTGCTGCGATAAAGACCGGAGGCTGGGCCTCCGTAAGCGCGTTTGTTGGGCTTTCTCACCCGTTGCCAGGCAACAGCAAAGAGGGTGTCCGGATTGTCGGGATGTATCGCCAGGTCGATGATGCCTGTTGAATCATTGATAAACAGGTTTTGGCTCCAGGTTTGCCCGCCATCTGTACTCCGGTAAACACCTCGCTCTGAGTTGTTGCTGAACAAACTACCCATGGCAGCTACCCACACACGGTTGGCGTTTTTGGGGTCTACTTCAATACGGCCGATACTACCGGTATTTTCTAAGCCCAGGCCAATCCAGGTGATTCCTCCGTCTGTACTTTTGAAAATGCCTTTACCGTCGTAGGTAACCGAACCGCCGCCGCCGTTGGTTTCGCCTGTTCCACAATAGATCGTGTTTTTATCGGATGGATCAATGGCGATGTCGCCGATACTGAGGCTGGGAAGACCGTCGGAAACAGGCGCCCAGTTAAGTCCAAAATCAGGGGATTTCCAAATGCCACCCGATGCGGAAGCGGCGTAGATGGTTTGCGTGTCGGCGGCGTGCATGGCAACATCCGTGATACGACCGCTGATATTGTTTGGCCCGACAGGCGTCCAGGTTAATGCATTGTTCCCCCGCGAAGCCAATTGCTGTTTGGTTTGATCTACCGCTAAATAATACGCTTTGGAAGGTACAGATTGAAAAGGGAAGGCGCGTTGCATCCAAAAATAATCATTTGGGACAGGTTGATGGTTGATTGAGGCATGCTTGGCATCGCTTTCAAAAAGAAGGGTGGCGGTAACAGCCAAAAAGGGGGCAAGTATCTTTTTCATAGAAAACAAAAATCCCGGATTCCTTCATAAAGAAAGAATCCGGGAATGATTGATTTAGCTATTTAAAGCTATTTATCAGAATTACCGTTGCACCACAACGCGGCGGATGGCCGTTTCGCCGTCTACCGTTGCGCGGAGCAAGTAAGTGCCTTGTGCAAGGCTTCCGAGATCAATTTGTTGATTTACATGGTTCACCTTACCCAGGTTCAAGGTTTGAACGGATTGGCCCAATGTATTCATCACTTCAATACGAACATCAGAAGTAGCAGCCAGTTGCATGCTTACCATAGCTGCACCCGTAGTTGGGTTTGGCACGATGGTGAAGGCTTGTACAGATGCCGGGTCTTCAACGCCCACGGTTGTTACGGTAGCAGATACAATTGCTTCCAAAGCACAGCCGGTTATGTCAGAAACCGTACAGGTGTAAGTGCCTGTTGAGCTAAGGTTGCTCAGATCCTGCGTGGTAGCGCCGTTGCTCCATTGGTACACATAGAACGATTCATCAGCAACCAATTCTCCGAAACCGCCTGCAGGTGTCAGGTCAATAGAGCCGGTGCCGACTACAGTAGTTGCAGAAACATCATCAAGCAAAGGCAAAAACAATACCTGAGTGGATGCGCCAACAAAGAAGCAGCCATTGCTTGGGTCTACGTTGAAGATGAAAGCTCCAACAGCAGGATCAATGATCGTGCCACCGCCAAGTACAACTGGCGCCAGGTAGTAAACGCCTGCTGGGAAGATCGAACCATCGTTCGGGAACGAAATAGCGAAAGGTGCTGTACCGAAACCGGTGCCACCTACGAAACCAGCCTGGTCAACTGGCCATGAGCCAGCATCGATCGGTTGTTGTGAAAGTGCCCATCCCATACCTGCAATCGGGCCTTCAGTTGGCAAAACGAACGACGCGTCATCCAGGTTGATTTGGTTGGCGATATTCGCATCAAAGCAAACGAACGGATTTGGGATAGAATAAGTACCTACCTGTCCATCAGCGCAGGTTACGCTGGCGAGCTGTGTAATCTCGATGCAATATTCGCCCAGTGCAAGGGTGCCCTGGAAGTTGAAGCCGTCGATCAACATGTAATATTTCTGGCCTGATTCAGTTTGAAGATCAAGGCCTGAACGCCAGTCCGGATCACCGGCTGGGAACAAATCGTCGTTACAAGCAATTTCAGTCAGGTCGTCGCAGTTATCACCAGAATAGATCAACATTTGTGTGTCGCCTGGGTCTTGTTGTACCGTACCGATGTAGTTGTCAGCATCGCAAGGAACTGTTTCGATATGGTATTCATTGCCATCGCCGACGAAAGAGTACCACATAGAGCCGTCAACGATATCGGCGCCTGGTACAGCTTCATTCCAGCAAGTAACTTCAGGATCTGTGGCTGCTGCAGTGGCGTTGGTATTGTCGAAAATACCAGTTGTTTGAGCAACGCCGGGCGCTGCGCCAAAGTAAGAAGTAAGGTTTACGGCTGATTCGCAGAAGTCAACATTGTACACTACAGCAGGCAGGCTCACATATTCAACATCGTCAATATAGAAGGTGCTTACATTGGTAGTGCCGTAAAAGTCGATACCGCCGAGGTTGTCGGGATAAGGATATTGGCCAACAAATGCGCCGCCGATGTACAGGTCGAGAATGTCGTTGTCGAGGTCGATGTCATGACGTACTTCGAGCCATTCGCCGTAAGAGAACGTAAAGGTGTTTTGGTCAACGCCTTCGATACCAACGCGGCCGCTGCCGTTGTTTTCAAAGAATACGTCCAGGTTCCAGTCTTCCGTAACCGGAGATGCAGGAATTGGAACAGCATTTTGAATGTTGTAATAAGCGTTTTTGCCTGCTCCAACGAAGATTTTCCACTTCAATTCGTAGTGGCCGCTGGTTTTGTTACCAAGGTTGAGTACTACGTCTTGTGGGCCGCCATTGGCAGAAGTGCTGACAATTTTCAGTGATTTGGTGGGCGAGCTGGCTTGTTCCGTCGTTACGATACCGTCTTCGTTGGTGCCTTCCGTGCCGCTCCAGGTAGTCCAGTGCGTTGCTTGTGGGCCCAGTTTTTGAGCTGTATTGTAACTTTCAAAGTTGTCGCAGATGATGGCATCCGGATTCAGGTCACACGTCACAGCACATGGTCCGCAAGCTGAAAAGCAAACACTTGGCAATACAACATCGGTAGAACCAACTGTGATGCCGCGGTTGTAACCGCCAAAGCCGTCGTCGACACCGCATGCAGGAGGTGCTTGTTCCCAGCCATTTGGGCCGTTTTTGAATTTGTACTGGTAAGAAGTACCTTCAGTCAATGGCAAAGTGATGCTCCAAACGCCATTACCTTGATCGGTCATCGGGGCATCCGTCCAGTTGGTGAAAGAGCCTGCCAAACGTACACCGCCCGGATCAACGGTTTGGAGCGCCATGTTTACGTTGAAAGTTACGTTTACGGATGCAGGAACGTATTC
>JAEUUR010000232.1 GCA_016787465.1 Saprospiraceae bacterium
AATGATTCGATTAGAGAATTCACTGGAAAGAATCCACCATTCGTTTTTTAAGGGCTCTCTTGTTAGGAAGTTAATAAACTTTTGTAACTCCACACTGTTTCTAACCAGCACATTATCAACAAATCGAATCAATCGAAACAATCGGATCAATCGAATAATTCTCACATGTCGTCAGAAAAAAATCAACCACTTTGGTCGCAAATGGTCACCTCATCGGGCGACGATTTGTATTCCATTTGCTTGGAAAAACCCGTTTTATTGGTGTTTCTTCGGTTTTTCGGATGCTCTTTTTGCAGAGAAGCGATCAGTGATATTTCAAAAAGGCGTCAAAGTTTGGAAAAACAGGGTTTTCGACTGGTTTTGGTGCATTTGGCCGAAGATGCAGCCGTTGCCGAACGATTTTTTAAACGTTATAAATTATTTCCAATCGATCATATCGGCGATCCGGAAATGCGATTTTATCGCGAATTCGGCCTAGGAAAAGCAGCTCCGGCGCAGTTGATGGGTTTTATGAACTGGATACGCGGTTTTCAGGCAGTGGTTATAGAGGGGCATGGCGGCTCTTTCAGCGCCTTTAATCCCGAATTGGGTGATGGGTTCCAAATGCCTGGCGTGTTTGTGTTGTTTGAAGGCGAAATTCGCCGATCATTTATTCACAAACACCCTTACGACCGCCCGGATTATGAAGAGATATGCCAAATATAATCCCTAAGCGGCACTCCTATTTCGGCGGGTCTAGCCCATCCATCCGCTTATTGCTTCTGACGACCTTTTTCGGCGGTTTTTTATCTCTCACTTCTCTTGTAGGACAATCTGATTCCACCCTGGCTGCCAAGCCTTTTCATGAGATATTAATTCTGGATCAACCAGTTGGCAAAGCCGGTTATACTGTCTGGAAACCGGACTCCTTGCCGGTTCAAACAGCCATCAGCCTTGCCCAACGCTTGTTTTTTGAAGGAACGCTGAATGTGCGTCAATACGGGCCTGGGCTGCTGGCTTCCATTTCTTCACGTGGTGTAGGCGCAGCAAGAACATCCATCATTTGGAACGGGATGAACCTGCAAAGCCCAATGAACGGAACTGCCGATGCCTCCCTCATTCCACTTTGGCCAAGCGACAAATTGGAAGTTTTTTCGGGCGGAGTAAGCGCTGCTTTGAGTTCCGGCGCTATGGGCGGCGCCATTTTGATCAAACCCAATCAACCGGATGGAAAAGATGGTTTAGGAGGTTCTTTGGCCATTGAAACCGGCTGTTTTGATTTGTTCTCTGCCAAAACCTCCATCGACTACCGAACCACGGATGTTCAATTGACATTACGAGGTCAGTGGCAACAGGCAAAAAATGATTTTCCATTTTATAAAAAAGACCTGGCAGGCAAGTTTTACAAAACGCGTCAACTAAACAATGAACAGGATAAATTGGACGTACAATGGTTTGGTAATTGGCAAATTAATGAAAAACATCTGTTGAAAGCGGCGGCCTGGCGCCTTCAGGCATTCAGGCAACTACCGCCGGCCAAAACAGAAAGCGTATCTGAAACCTGGCAATGCGATGCTGCAGATCGCTTGTCATTTGCCTGGGAGTACGCCCTTAATAAAAAGTCCATTCTGAGTTCGCGAATTGCCTTTTTGGACGAATTCATACAGTTTTATTTAAACGGCGCAACGGAACGGAGCAACGCTCAAACTTATTTGCTGAATACGGAGTGGAAACAGTCGCTCAAACGTATCAACTGGATGACTGGCATACGTATGCAGCGGTTGAAAGCCATTTCTGACGGGTATGGTTCTGGTATACAACCTTTTGTTCAAAACAGACCTGCATGGTATGCTACCGTAGAACGGCGTGGAAATAACCGGTGGAACTGGGCGGTTTCAGCACGCAAGGAATGGGTTGCTCACCAGCATGTGCCGTTCACCTGGAATGCCGGCGCCTCATACCAAATCAGACCCAATTGGTTTGTTAACGGCCATCTGGCACGCACGTTCAACCTGCCGACTTTCAATGATTTGTATTGGAAAACGTTGGGGAACCCGGATTTAAAAGCTGAAAAAGGTTGTAGCGCCGATATTGGTGGAGAATATCGCACAGCCTTGTTTTCAGTGGCGCTAAAATCCTTCGGATTGGTGGTCAATGACTGGATTTTATGGCAACCTGGAACAGACGGATTATTCAGGCCTTCCAACCTGAATAAAGTTTCCGGACGAGGTATTGAGCTCAATTCGCACAGGAAATTTCGATTCAACAAGTGGCATTTCAAAGTAAACGGCCAGGCACAATATTCGGTAGTAAAAAACCTGGAACCCACTACCTATCAACTTCCCTATAACCCGCGATGGCTTGCGTCTGCCGGTTTTTGGGCGAATTATCGAAATGTGTCGGGCATCTACCTGCACCAGTTTACGGGCAGCCGATTCATCACTAACGACCAAGCCGCTCAATTGCCGGCCTTCCATACCGGACATTTGTTCATCAACTATGCCGGATTCAAAATTGCAAAACGCCAAAGAATAAACCTTGACTTGGTGGTAGAAAATATTTGGAATCAGCAATATGAGATACTGGCCAATCGTCCGATGCCAGGGATGGCCCTTCGTGGAGGCATCAGTTGGTTTTGGTAATTTTTGCACTTTTTTTTCAAAAGGCCATTTCGGCGCAGGTATTCTTGCCGGGCAAATTACCTTTGATCGGATTACAAAATGTCATCAAATATATCATTGCATGAAACGATTATTACCCTTGCTTTTTGTGTGCGTATCAGCACTTTTGTCAGCTCAAGCGACCGTACGGTATGCCAGTGTGAAAGTATCCCTCACCGGCAAAACCCTGGCCGAACTGGTTCGCGTCGGCGTTGAAACGGAGCACGCATTGATTTATCCCGGCCGTTCCATCACATTGGTTTTGTCGGAACTGGAACTGGAAAAGGTTAAACAAGCCGGATTTGTGACAGAAGTACTTATTCCAGATTTGACCGCACACTACCTGGATCAAGCTCAAAATGCCCCTGAAGTTCAAAACCGGGATGGCAATTGCAACCTTGTAGTAGAAGAATCCAGCTTTCAGACGCCGGTCAATTATTCCTACGGAACCATGGGCGGCTACCTGACCTACGCACAAATACTTGCCGAACTGGACAAAATGCATACCCTTTTCCCAGATTTGGTTTCTGAACGCAAAAATGTAAGTGAAACAATCCAGACCTGGGAAGGGCGCAAATTGCAGTATGTAAAAATTTCAGATAATGCCGCCGCCGATGAGCCGGAACGGGAGGTATTATATACGGCTTTACACCATGCAAGGGAACC
>JAEUUR010000233.1 GCA_016787465.1 Saprospiraceae bacterium
GTGAAGACGGAACAAGAAAACTTTGGGACTTCTTTTTTACGGGTTACTACAAAGGGCCGTTTTTCATTTATCAACTCAAACCAGAATTAAAAGAAGCTTTAGAAGAATGTGGGTTGATCGAAAACATAAAACCAATTGCAATTCAAAATACCTATCTCTTTGTTTGGAACCCTAACAAATGGAGCCAATGGACAGACCCAAACAATGAACCATACATTGAAAAAAATATTGAAGAACTTAAAAACTCGGGTAAGGTAAATTTAATGTGGAGTTGCCGAAGCCATAAAAGTATTCGACCAGGCGACAGAGCATTTTTGGCAAGAGTTGGTTCGACGCCAAGAGGGATTTTCGCATCAGGGAAAGTTGTTTCAGAACCTTTTCTTTCACAACATTGGAGCGGTGAAGACAAAGATGTTCCGAGGGTATTAATTGAGTTCGACACTTTATTAAACCCCGAAAAAGAATCAATTCTAACAGTTGACAATCTCGACAAAGGAAATTTATCAAAACAAAATTGGACACCTCAATCTTCAGGAATATCTATAAGACCTGAAGTCGCTGACGAACTTGAAGAAGAATGGTTTGAGTTTTTAAGAACCCAAAATATTCGCTACAACCCATTCTCAGAAACAACCGACACGACAATAACATATGTTGAGGGCTCTGCAACACAGGTTACGCAGACGCGATACGAAAGGAATATTTATGCAAGAAAAGAATTCTTAAAACATTACGGTTAATATTGTTCTGTTTGTGATTTTAAATTTGAAAAATTTTATGGAAGTTTAGGTTACAAATTTATTCACGTTCATCATTTGACACAGGTAGCGACAATCAAACAAGAATATAAAGTAAATCCTATTCAGGACTTACGACCTGTTTGCCCAAACTGCCATTCAATGTTGCATAAACAAAATCCACCATTGACAATAGACGAACTTAAAGACATAATAAAAAATGCTTGACAGCGGGCACGAACGAAAAACACCTACTGGTATAACGTTTTGCCGCAAAACCATTGCCAACAAGCGTAAAAAAGCCCCCCAAACCATTGCCACCAAGCCTAAAAGCCCCCAGAAATCAAAAATAATCCAACAATCAACAATTCCAATCAATTCTAATTCACACAATGAAAGTATCCATCCGCTTTTTCAACGACCGTGAGGTACGGGCTGTTTGGGATGATGAGCATGCTAAATGGTGGTTTAGTGTATTGGATATTGTAGGTGTGTTAAACGAAGAAAATGATTACGATAAGGTCCGCAACTATTGGAAATACCTGAAAGCTAAATTAAAAAAAGAACAAAGTCAGTTGGTTAGTGCCACTACCCAACTGAAATTAACAGCAGCAGATGGCAAAAAATACCATACCGATACCTTGGACAGCAGCAGTGTGGTTGAACTTGCCAAACATTTCCCCAACAACAGGGCGACGAAGTTTTTGGATTGGTTTCTATACAGTGATACCAGTATTGATTACTCTTATTACTACGAAGAATGATTACGAATCCCCTCAATTTACACCTCCATCACAGTACCGCATTGTTGGCAGGTGCGCGCTGCTACGTCGCTTTTGTATTCGCCGATGGCATCGCGGATTTGAGTGCCGATATCTTTTAATTCGAAACCGGCTTCGTGGAGCGGATTGCCGCAATGTTCACAAAACCAGAGCAATTTATCGATCTCGCCGGAGTGGCGCTTGCGCTCGATGACCAGTCCTACCGTGTTGGCCGGCCGTTGCGGAGAGTGCGGAATGCGAGGAGGCAACAAAAACATTTCACCCTCACGGATATCGATGCGCTCGGGTTTGCCTTCCTCGTTGATGATATTCACATGCATATCGCCCTGCAGCTGATAAAACAACTCTTCCCCTTCCTCCCAGTGGTAGTCTTTCCGACCGTTCGGGCCGCCCACGACCATCACGATAAAATCTTCATTTTCAACGTAAATTTGTTTGTTGCCAACCGGTGGCTTGAGTAATTCCCGGTTGTCTTCGATCCACTTTTGCAGGTTAAACGGTTTAGCGATTGCCATATTGATTGATTTTATACTGCCAAAATTACAATTCCTCCCAATATCAACAACGCTCCGACCAACCTTGGCCAAAAATTTTCTTCCGTCAGCAGTTTGCCTCCGAAAATTACCCCAAAAACGATGCTGATCTCGCGCGCGGGCGCTACCAGGTGCACGGGCGCCTGACGCATGGCATACAAGACGAGGATAAACGCCAGCGGACTGACCAAACTGATCAACAACACTTTCCACCAATGTTTTTTCCAGATCGCCCGAATTTCCGGGCCGCGTTTGCGCACCAGCGGCGTGAGCGTCAGCACCCGGAACGGATGTGCGGTGTATTCGAGCAACAGCGGCGGAATTGCCAGGTCACGTACTGCATAGCCATCCCACACCGTATAAGTTGCGATCAGGATTCCGATGCCCAATCCGTAGTAAACCCCGGTTTTGCGCCTGCTCGCATCCGAAGTAGATTGACCCAATCCGGCAATCAGCAACACCCCCAATACCACCAGCGACAAGCCAAGCACGCCCAGGCTGCTTACCTCCTCCTGAAGAAAAAGCACGGCGCCCAGCGTTGCAAATACCGGCCCGGTGCCCCTCGAAAGTGGATAAACGACCGATAAGTCGGCCACTTCATACCCTTTTTGCAACAGGACGAAATACACCAGATGCAACAACGCAGTAAATAGCAGCACGGAAACGTTGACCAACGAGCAGTCGAAACCATACATCACCACATAGACGACGGAAAAAGGCAATAGCACGATCGACATCACCACGGCGATGAGCCAAACAAAGGCGGTGCCGCCTGGAATGGTTTTAGCCAAAAAATTCCAACCTGCATGCAAAAAACCGGAGAAAACCACCAGCAAAAGGATATCGGCAGACATCTATCAGCGGACGGCGTAGGCCACCCGGCCCGATACAAAATCTTCCCTGACCGGGGTGAATACATCGAGAATGACGCATTTGGAAAGCGCCCGGCCGCCGTGCGGTACATTTCCCGGAATGACCAGCGAATCGCCGGCGTGCAGCACGCGTTTTTCGCCGTCAATCACAAATTCAAAAGATCCTTCCAGCAGGTTACTCACCTGTTCGTGGAAGTGGTGGTGCACAGGCAATTCGGCGCCATCGGCAACTTCCACCAGGGCAAGGGTCATTTGCTCGGTATGGAACATGCGCGCCTGAAAGCCGCGGGAAATTTCAAAAGCAGGAATTTGATCGAAAGTATAGACCATCAGTCGATTGATTTGCGTTAGAGCGAGTAAATGTCGGAACTTTACCAGAGAAAAAATGTTCCCCTCATTCAACATCTTGTTAGGCATGAAAAAATTACTTTTTCTTCTTGGAGTTATTTGGCTGGCCGCTTGTAAAACCGGTCAACAAGCCGCTGTTTATACCCCTGAACAATTGGTGCCCACCGAAAAATCGCTGGTTTGGAAAATCAGCGGCAACGGGTTGAAAAGCCCGAGTTATTTGTACGGCACCATCCACCTTATTCCGAAAAAAGAATATGAAATGCCGGAAACCGTGCGCAAGGCACTTGATCAGTGCAAGCAGGTGGCGTTTGAAATCGATATGAAGGAACTCACCAACCTGCGCACGCAAATGAGCCTGATGACGAAGGCTTTTATGGCAGGCAATAAAACCCTGAAAGATTTGCTTTCCAAGGAGGATTATGCTTTTGTGAAAGAAAAAATGGCTGAAAAAGGCCTCCCGGGCGGTATGATGGAGCGTATGAAACCCATGTTCCTGAGCACGCTGCTGACCAACGAAGAGGAAGGCGAAAGCGCCATGGGCACGGGCGCCATGACCTCGGTGGAAATGGAATTGTATAAAAGCGCCAAACGTCGCAAACTGGCTACCACAGGGTTGGAAACGACCGCTTATCAAATGGCTATTTTCGACAGCATCCCCTACCAGGCACAGGCAAAAATGCTGATCGATGGCTTGCGCAGCACCGAAACCGATGGAAGCGGTGAAGACGGCCAACTCGGTCAAATGTTGAAAATGTACCGCGAACAGGATATCAACGCTATGCAGGCCATGATCGCCGACGAAGCGAAAGGCATGGCGCAATACGAAGAGTTGCTGTTGAAAAAACGAAACCGCAACTGGATCGCGCCCATGTCGCGCCTGATGCGCGAAAAGCCGACCATTTTTGCGGTTGGCGCGGGGCACCTCGGCGGCGAATGGGGCGTGGTGGCGTTGTTGAGGAAAGCCGGTTTCCGGGTAGAAAAAGCGATTTGACGCCGGTAGTTTTTGTCGCACGCGCGGCGGATGGGTGGTTTTGGATGTATTTTTGAGGGGTGTTATGTCACACGCTGGCAAGCCTAGTGCATAACCTGTCATACAGAGCGCTGTTTTTCAGTGACTGGGGCCGAAGGCCTTGTTCAAAAACTGGCAGCGCGAAGTATAAAACCCGATCCATTGAAACAAACAACTGCCTTATTGTTGCTAACCGTGCTGAGTTGCCGTCTGGCTGCCCAAACGGATACTATTCCACCGGTTATACAGTGCAAACAAAACTTGAGTACGACGATTCAACCGACCGGGCTCATAACCTTATGGGCTGCCGATTTTGTCGACACGGTGTACGATAATTCGACGTTGCCCGTCGAGCTGGGTGTCAGAAAACCGTGCATGGGAACGGGTTTCCCCGAACAAAACTCTGTTACACATTTTTATGTTGGGTGGCCGCAGGTGGAAGTTTGGGCAAAAGACCAGAGCGGCAACACATCCAGTTGCTTGGCGCGTGTATTAATCGGCGATCTCGGCAATACGGAGCCTCCAATGATGCATTTTACTGTGGTTACGCCAGAAGACCAACACATTTCCGAAGTTTTGCTAAAAGTATTCGCGACTCATTGTACAGAGGGCAATTTTGAATTGGATGTGGTTACCCAGGCAATGTGGTGGGGTGCAGCCATTTGGGACGCGCCAGAGCCGGGCGCTGGTGTTACGATTTCCGCTTCCAAAAGCTTGAATGCCCTGAACGGCATTACCACTTACGATCTGGTGCTCATTATGCGCCATATTTTAGGCGTGGAACCCTTTGCCAGTCCGTACCAGCTCATAGCCGCCGATGCCAACCTGGATGGTAAAATTACCAACGCTGATGTCGTAATGCTGCGGGAACTGGTGCTTGGCATTCGCAAAGAGTTGCCACACGGAAAATCGTGGCGGTTTATTCCGGCCGACTATGAGTTTTCCGATTTGATGAGTTTTAATACGACTGCTTTTTGTGAGTGTATTTCAATTCCTAAAATGCCCGACCCGCAGCTTGGGGATTTTTCATTCACCGGGATAAAAATCGGCGATGTGAATTTCTCTGCTGATCCTAAACAATGAATTGCAACCTGTGAAGACACCGTTTTGTATATTGTATTTATTGCTATTTTCAGTAAATTCTAATGCGCAAATAGATACGTTGCCGCCAACATTAGTTTGCAAGCAACAACTTGTTATTAACTATACTGGTCAGGATTGTGCCGCCGAAGTATTTGCTTCTGAATGCATCGAATCGATTTCTGATAATTCTTCGGATTCAATTTCCTTAGGAATTCGAATCGCTTGTTCCGGTGAAGGATTTCCAGAAAACAAACCATTTGATTTAGGAGAGATTGAAAACATAACTAAGTTTGAAATTTGGGCGCGCGATCAGTCAGGAAACGTTTCTACGTGCAATTCTTCAGCAGTAGTACATTCTCAGACCGCTATTTGTGATCCATCCATCAACCTGGTTGCGCAAACAAGCGATCAAGATGGCATCAATAACACGGAGTTTCTTGTAGAAAACATCCGTTGCAATGATACAACGAGGAGGTATTTTGTAACCAATGAAGAAGGTTATTATTATCAATTTTTGATCAGATTAAAATTCATTGACGAAAAACTTAGAGTTACACCTTCTAAGAATATCAATCCGCTCAATGGAGTTACTACCTATGACTTGGTTCTGATTCAAAAACATATATTAGGCATACAACCGATTTCTAATCCCTACCAGCTGATTGCTGCTGATGCTAACATGGACGGTAATGTCACCATGACTGATATTGTTTTGCTACACAAATTGATTTTGGGAATAGAGGAGAAATTGCCTCATGGTAAATCTTGGCGGTTTATTCCTTATTATTATCAATTCCCAAATCCACAAAACCCGTTTTTACCCCCCATCCCTGAATCGATTTTTTCGCCTAATAATTTTCCAGATTACATCAGTTACTGCAAATTCACCGGCATCAAAATCGGCGATGTAAACTTCTCAGCGGATCCTCAGCATTAACCCAACCAACCCGCGATCAACACCGAAACTGCCCCGGCGGCATATCCTTGCCACACTTCTTCCGGGGTATGATTGTTGCGTTTCAATACATCAAAACCGACCCACCCGGCGATCAACAGCGCGAGGGCAAGCACGATATTCATACTGAGCTGAAAACCTCCCAGCGAAACCGCCAATCCGGGCCATTTAAAGGCAAGCACCAGTACCATCGTTACCATACACCCCATGCCTACGGCATAGGCACTGATTCTTTTGAAAATATTGACAAAAAAGGCCAGGAACAAGGCAATGGTAGCGCCAAGGGTGAACTGCGTGTACAAAGGCGGCGTGATGCCGATTAGAAAGTTTTTATACAACCAAAGGTAAAACACCCCGCAAACGATGTATGGGCCGATGCGCTCCTGTTTGTCGTGCATTTCCAGGCTTTTAATCAACCCGAGCGGTTTCATGAGCGCCACCCCCAACAACGGAATCAAAAAACTGGTGCTGAACACCGACATGAGCAATAAAACGCTGCGTTTGTCGCCCAGGTCGTTGGCGCCAAAAGCATAGGGATTACTTGCCAGCATGAGCAGCAGCAGGTAGGTGAGGATGAGGAGCGGATGGAAGAGGAATTTCAAATTGATTCGATTGTTTCGAATGATTCGATTGTTTCGATTAATGCAGTCAGGTTGGCTTTTTGGATATTTTTTTGCAAGTGACTTTCGAGTGGTCTGGAGTCATGGAATTGGTTCGATTGGTTTAATAACTGTTTCCAAAGTAAAGAATTAAAATTGAAACAATCAATTAGATTCCAACGATACTTCATCAATCGAACCAATCGAATCAATCACCTCACTTTATACGCTTTATTCACCCGGTCGAGTTCTCGTTTGCTTTCGCGTTCTTTGATGGTTTCGCGTTTGTCGAACGATTTTTTACCGCGTGCCAGGCAAACGATGATTTTTACGAAACCGCGGTCGCTGATAAAAATTTTATAGGGGATGATGGTTGATCCTTTTTCTTTGATGCCGCGTTCCAGTTTGCGCAATTCCGGTTTTCGCAACAACAATTTTCGTTGGCGTCGAGTGGAGTGGTTGGCATCGGTGCCAAATTCATATTCAGCGATGAAAAGATTGCGGATCCAGAGTTCGCCCTTTTCAAACACACAATAGGCATCGGTCATATTAGCATTGCCGTTGCGGATACTTTTCACCTCCGTACCTGTCAGCATAATACCCGCATCGAACTCGTTCACGAAAAAATATTCGTGCGCAGCTTTGCGGTTGATGATCTCAACAGACGGTTTTTTCTTCTCTTTTGCCATAATAAAGGGGTGCAAATGTAAGGGTTATATGAACTCTCATGAGTTTTTTCCACATTTGCAGCATGTACGAACTCAAACAATCTTCTTTTGGTTCCCATTCGCGTTACGAATTAACCCATCCTGAAAATGGAAACGGGTTCAGCATCGTTCCTGGCGCAGGCGCCAACGTGTTGGAAATCCGGCTGGGAGGCGCCCAAATACTCGACGGATACGACAGCCCCGAAGCGCTCGAAGCCGGCAAATGGGGAAAAAGCACGGTGCTTTTCCCATTCCCGAACCGACTGAACAAAGGCCGCTACAAATGGTTGGGAAAAGAGTACCAATTTCCTATCAACAACGCGGCCACCGGCAACGCCATTCACGGCTTTGTGCGGGAAGAGGCCTTTGAAGTGCAGCACGTGTTTTTGTCGCGCAATATGGCCAGCATCCGGTGCTTTTTTGATTATGAAGGAGAGCGGGATTATTACCCTTTTCCTTTTTCCCTGGAGCTGGAATTTACCATATTCGATGACGGCCGCTTTCAAATGGAAGTAGAAGTAGATAACCTCGGCGACACCGCCATGCCCTTCGGGTTCGGTTGGCATCCGTATTTCCGATTGGCAAAACAGGCCGACGCACATACCCTGAAACTACCGCCCTGCGAACTGGTGGATATCAACGACCAGATGATTCCCAACGGCGGCCGATCCATTTTTTCGGATTTTCAAAAAGCCCGACAGGTTGGTGAAACTTTCCTGGACAATTGTTTTCAAAACAGTCGAACAACCGGGTCGCCTAAATTGATAATGAAAGGCGAAAATCATAAACTGACGGTCCAGGCTCCCGCCCGAAAATTCCCCTTTTTCCAGGTGTTCACACCCCCACACCGGGAAAGCATCGCCCTCGAACCCATGACTTGCAACGTCGATGCTCTGAACAACGAACAAGGCCTGATCTCCCTGAAATCCGGCAAAAAATGGACGGGTAAGATGGAAATTAAAATGGATTGATTCGATTGGAAAACGCGGTTTGAATCACGGATTCGCCGGATTAATGGATTTTGCGGATTTTTTAAATAAGTATGTGGACACAAATAAACTAGATAATTTGTGATTGTGAAAAATTTATGGTTAACTCTTTTCCTACGGCATTCATAGCCAAGTAGATAGCTAACCTTAATGTTTCACGTTCTGCATAATCAGTTGGTTTTAACCAGTGGTATTTTATCTGCTTCCACAATATTTCAACGATGTTTAGATGAGGTGAATAAGGAGGCAAGTAGAACAGATAAAGTCCTCTTCTTTGCCAAATTGCTAATCGTTCTTTGATTTTTTGAGTTTTGTGGATCGCTGCATTGTCGAGTACAAGCACCGTGAGTTTTTTCAATCTAAATGAAAAATCGTCTAAGGTTTCATGTACTAGGTCTGCTCCTATGGTTCGCTCATTAATTCTACTGTAGCACTTGCAAGTTCTTGAAAGAAAGGCAATGCAGTGCATAGACGGAGATTTACGAGCAGGCAACGCCACTTCTTCATCCTGGAATTGCCAACCATAAGGAACATAACCCTGCTCACAAAAAGCTGCTTCATCTCCATAAAACAAGTCAATGTGACCATTTTGTGCCAGGTTTTCAAACTCCATGAGTTGTTCTCGTTTAACCTCATACAACTCAGGATCAGGGTGCTGCCTTACACAGCGTCGTATTCGTTTGTATCGGCACTTAAGCTTTTTAAAAAACGTTTGAGCGTTTTTAAACTAAATTCTTTGCCCAATTCGCCTTCTAAATTGGCCTTTGCAAGCGATAATTTCTGGCGTTCAGCCTTTACTGCTTCTCGTACTAAATCAGCATCCTGCTTTATGTCCAATATGCTTTTTCGACCACGCCCGGGTTTAATATTCAAGGAGTTCATTTTGTTCAACTCCCATCGTGTCATACATCCGTTGATTGTTTCTTCACAAAATCCAGTGCGTTGGCTTACATCAATAGAGGGTAAGCCTGTGCTTTTGAGTAACAGAGTCAAACAACGCATCCGATATTGATGATTTGGACCATGATGATATCCATCTTCCAATTGGGTTCGCTCCGTATCTGTCAATTGAACACTGCGTATTTTACCCATAATCATTGTATTTTTAGGACAAAAATAATGATCTAATTTATTTGTGTCCACATACTCAATTGGAAAAACTGTATCAAAACGACCAAAAAACGGCGAAAACGATGCTTGTATTTTCGTTGTTATCGATACTGGTATCCTGCCTTGGCCTATTTGGTTTAGCTGCTTTTGCGGCGGAACAACGGGTAAAGGAAATTGGAATCCGGCGCGTATTAGGCGCCTCCGTGATGAGTATAACCGGTCTGCTTTCCCGCGATTTTTTGAAACTG
>JAEUUR010000236.1 GCA_016787465.1 Saprospiraceae bacterium
AACAACGCGGCATTGGTGTAGTAATAATTAAAATACCGTCGGTAGTTTCCCCAAGCGGATGCGGATTCGTTCCAGAGTTCATACAAGGAGGAATCGGCAGGCGCCACGTCATCAAACCAGAATGTTTCACGAAAGTAAGGCACCCAATCACCATTGGAATTGCCAAAATGTGCAACATATTGGGTGTTTCGATCCTGCGTGTCGTAAAAATAATCCTCTTTTAAAAAGTTGGCCCATGGGCCGGTGGCAGATTCACCTTGCACCAACAGATAATTACTCAACAGGTCATTGGCGTTGTAGGTAAATGTGTACCGATAGTAGGAAGTAACGCCAGAATACGTATTGAAATAGTATGACGTATCTTCCAAATCAGCGGCGTTGTAGTGGAGATAACACCTTGTTGAACCCTGGAGTTCTCCGGTACTTCCATCATAAGAATAAGTGTGACAGGAGTCTTGAAAGAGTTTAACCGTTTGCGCGGTTGTTGTTTGAGCGCCAAGGACTAACGCCAGGCAACAAAATAATGTAGTCTTAATCATGTTTATTCAAAATGAAGTAGTGAATGTGTGAATTTTGTGCGATAAAGTTAAACACGGATTTCTGTGATAGGCAAGAAATTGCAGCTTTATTTAATTTATTCCCAGATTTTGCTACGTGTGACTTTACAAACTGATTTACTTAAAATCTAATTATTGCAACATGAAATATTTCCATTTACTTCTTCTGTGGCTATTGGCGCATGCCGATCAACTCCCAGCCCAAAGTTCCTTACCGCTCATTTCCCGTATCGCTTTTGGTTCCTGTGGATCACAGGACAAGCCCCAACCGATCCTCGATTCCGCCGCTGCTCACCGACCCGAAGTATTTGTCTGGTTGGGAGACAATATCTATGGCGACACCAAAGACATGACTGTACTCAGGGCCAAATACGCCAAACTCGGCGCAAAACCAGAGTTTCAACGACTCAAAAAAACAGCCCGTTTTTTAGCTACCTGGGATGATCACGACTATGGTTGGAATGATTCCGGTCGTCACTACGCGTTTAAAAAGGAATCCAAAGAAATTTTTCTTGAATTCTGGGAGGAACCCGCCGACTCGCCCCGCCGGAATCATGAAGGCATCTACACTTCCCAAATGTTTGAAGGAAACGGTAAAAAACTTCAAATCATCCTGATCGACAACCGTACATTCAGGGATAATGTGCGCCTGTACCGCGGCGAACTTAACCATAATAATCGCTATTTTTACCCGCTCGATTATTACCCGCATGAAATTCCGGATTCTACTTTTTTGGGCGAAGAACAATGGAAATGGCTGGAAGCTGAGCTGAGTAAACCGGCCGATGTCAGAATCATTGGTTCTGGCAGCCAATTTAGTATTTCCTTCAACGGTTATGAAGCCTGGGCTAATTTTCCGCACGAACAAAAACGTATGTTGGAACTGATCAAAAAGACAAAAGCCAACGGCGTCATGTTTATTACCGGCGATGTGCATTATGCGGAAATATCCGTGTTGAAAGAGGAAGGTCTATACCCCATCTACGATGTAACAGCCAGCGGAATCACTTCCACCTGGCATTTTGCCACACCCAACGACAACCGCATTGAAGGGCCGATCATGGACAATCATTTCGGTCAGATTACCATCGACTGGAAACAAAAAGACCCGGTGATCAACATGGAAATCTACGATATCAGGGGAAACCAACGTATCCAACACGCCATCCGGCTCAGCGAAATTAAGTTCTAACAGAACTTCCTGCGAGCATCACGGCATACAAACCGGCTGTTTCTGTGCGGAGGCGGGCTTCGCCGAGGCTTACCCAGCTGAATCCAGACTGGAAAGCGATCTGGGTTTCTTCCGGGCTGAAATCACCCTCCGGGCCGATGGCGATTACCAGGTCGTCATTTGCCACCATTTCTTCTTTTAAATGGGGCAGCGGTTCATCAGCACACCAGGCGATGTAACGCTCAGGTTCATCGGTTTGCTTTACAAAATCTTGAAATTTGGTCAACGGGTTTAACCTGGGCAGGTGTGCACGCAGCGATTGTTTCATGGCCGAAACCAGGATCTTTTCCAGTCGGTCGAGCCGGATAGTTTCGCGTTCCGAACGTTTGCAAAGCAAGGGCGTTATTTCATCGACGCCCAGTTCGGTTGCTTTTTCAAGAAACCATTCAAGCCGTTCGATTTGTTTGGTGGGCGCAATGGCTATATGTATTCGGTAGGGTCGATTTTCCGGCGCTTCCGTTTGAGAAAGGATGCGCGTCAGCACTGTTTTTTTTCCGACGTCTACTATTTCCGCTTCATAAAAAAAACCTTTACCATCGGTCAGGCTCAGCAAATCGCCTTGCTTTTTGCGCAAAACCGAAGTTAAATGGCGGCTTTCTTCCTCATCCAGTTTGGCAAAGCCATTTTCAATGGCAGTTGTATAAAAAAGTTGATTCATGATGGTAGGAGGTTCAAAGGCGAATGTTGTCTAAATTGGCCAGTTTCAGGCCTAATAAAAAATCCTCGCCGATGGGTGCTTCGATGGTGTGCATTTCTTTCGTTGCCGGATGTTCGAATTGAATGGAAGCACTGTGCAACATCATTCTTTTGCTGTTAAATACATCCCGGAAGTATTTGTTTTGTTTGACATCGCCGTGACGGACATCGCCGATTACCGGATGGTTGATGTGTGCGAAGTGTTTGCGGATCTGATGCCGGCGGCCGGTTTCCGGGCGCGCCTCCACGAGTGAAAAACGCGCAGTTTTATAACGCAGGCCAATAGGCGCTTCAATCTCGGAGCGGCCCAGCGGCGTGTAGTGTGTTACTGCATCCAGGTGTCCCTTCCCGGTTTCCTTGTCGGCCAGTGCATAATCGATGGTGCCAGGCTCCAGCACCCAGCCCCGCACCATTACCCAGTAGCGTTTTTCCACGGTTTTACCCATAAATTGTTCGCCCAGAAAGCGTGCAGCTTCTTGAGTTTTGGCAAAAACCAAAACGCCTGAAGTGCCGCGATCGAGGCGGTGGGTGGTGAAAATGCGGGCTCCACCCAGTTGGTCGCGCAGCAATTGGAGTACAAACACTTTGTCTTCACTGATGCCTGTTCGATGCACCAGGATTCCGGCAGGTTTGTTAATGGCTACCAGCAGGTCGTCTTCGTAAAGGATCGGGAACGGCGTCATCAAAAGCTGCTTAAGCGGAAAACTTGCTGATCACTTGTTCCACAGTGAGGGTTTGTTGGTCGCCATTGAGCTGATCCTTGATCGTTAAATTTCCGGTAGCCATTTCTGTTTCGCCGGCAATGGCAACGAATGGTACATTGCGTTTGGCTGCATAGTCGAACTGCTTTTTCAATTTTCCGGGTTCCGGATAAATTTCACAGGCAATACCAGCCATTCGTAGTTTCGATGCGCATTTGAACGCATATTCAAGGGTCGGTTCATCAAAAGAAATGAACAGCACCTTGACACTTTCCGTCAGCGAATCCGGAAAAAGATTGAGTTCTTCCATGACATCGTAAATCCGGTCGGCGCCAAAAGAAATACCAACGCCGGAGAGCCCGGGAACGCCAAAAACGCCGGTCAGATCGGCGTACCGGCCGCCACCGCCGATGCTGCCCATTTTAACGCCTTTGGCAGCTACTTCGTAAATACACCCGGTGTAATACGACAATCCGCGCGCCAGGGTGATATCGAATACCACTTCGTTGTTGGTTGGAGCATGCTCGAGTAATTTGAAAACCTGATCCAATTCATCAAGCCCAAGTAAGCCGGTCGGACTGTTTTTGAAAATTTCACGCAATGTTTGCCGGTCGGGAGAAGCAAGGGTCTTTTCAATGGCTGCAAGAGCGCTGTCGGGAATGCCGCGTTCCGTCAGTTCTTTCCGGACACCTTCGATACCGACTTTGTCGAGTTTATCAATGGCAACGGTCATGTCCACAAACTGTTCGGAGATGCCAGCTGCTTCTGCGATGCCGTACAGTACTTTCCGGTTGTTTAATTTAATCGTAACCGGCACAGCCAGGGCGGTAAACGCCTGGTCGTAGATTTGGGTTAATTCTGCTTCGTAAATCAGGGCTTCGGAGCCGATTACATCGGCATCGCACTGATAAAACTCGCGATATCGGCCACGCTGAGGCCGGTCGGCACGCCAAACGGGTTGGATTTGGTATCGTTTAAACGGGAAACTGAGCGTTCCCCGGTTCATTACAACGTAACGGGCGAAAGGAACGGTCAGGTCGTAACGCAACCCGCGTTTGGAAATGCCCGGAGTGAGTTTCCAGGAGTTTTTGGAGGCCAATGTTTCATCATCAACTTCTTTCAGGTAATCGCCGTTGTTCAGGATTTTGAACAAAAGTTTATCCCCTTCTTCCCCGTACTTGCCTGTCAGGGTGGAGAGGTTTTCCATCGCAGGCGTTTCCAGCGGTTGAAAGCCGAATTTGGTGAATACGGCCCGAATCGTGTCAAAAATATAAGTCCGTTTCCGCACCTGTTCCGGCCCGAAATCGCGTGTGCCCTCAGGGATAGAAGGTTTTTGCATAAAATTGCTTTTAATTTTAAAGTCCTGAATTAGCGGCGGCAACGGTGCTGAACAACAGCCCTTTCATAGCCAACCCGGCAATAATCAACACGGTAGCGGCGGTGGTCCAGATTGCGATTTTTTTGTGTTTGGTGGTATCGTCGGCTGCTTTTTTGGAAAGGGAACGACCGATTTGAATGCAGGCGATACCCAGAATCATGATCGTGATGTGTTCAACAGCGAAATACCGCAACCAAGGTGTTTTCATGGCATTCCCCATGTCGGCAAGCGCTGATTTGACGATGGTGCTGGTGCCAAAATATTGAATCAGGCCCAATAAAAGTTGTAAATGAGCCAATCCTAACAATATTGTTGCACTTAGGTTGTCATTTTTTCCATAAGCTTTTCTACCTTGCCAACCCGTCCAGGAGCGGTAAAGAACGAATACAAGTGCGGCAAGAATCAGGTAACGGTTGTAAGAGTGTAGGGTATTGATAATGTTGTGCATGGTTATGATTTGAATGAATGGATCAATTATGTTGCAAAATTAAACAAGTCAGTCAATTATTCTGAAAGGTGCATGAATGGTCGTGTTTTTCAAAATTTTTTTTACTGTTTTGTGACCTAAAGCAAATGCTTGCGTATTAAGGATACAAAACAAAAAACACGGCAACCTCATGAAGGTTGACAAATAACGGTAGGAAGATTGTTTTCATTTGGTTTTGGCCGCTCGACGAAAAGTTGAGGGGCCTTTTTTGATCGCGGATTAATTGGATTTTTGGATTTCGCGGATTGATTTTTGGGATTTTGAAGGATATGTTTTTATGCAATCAGGGGGCAATCAATCATACAAGAATAGACTTGACGCACGACTTGGGTGAGATTGGTTAAGCAAAAATTGCCTTCCAAAGAATTTCCAGGTCGCTGAAAATTTCCCAATCCCTGGCATAAAAAAAATTGAGTCGGGCAGCAGTAGCGGAATCGGTTTGAATCAGTCCAATCTGGTTGAGGGGGGAAAAAACGCCAGGTTTTATGGTTGGCAAGGAGTCCACAGCCTCGTTCTGAACATATCCTACCCAGGTATATTTACCTTTAAATACAGCACTCCATTTGCGTAAAATGGTCCGGTTCTGTTTGGAAAAAAACAGCCATACAGGGCTCATCAATATTAAGACAAGGCAAGCCGCCAGGTCAAATATTCGTTTGTTTCTTCGTTCCAAAGTCTGTGCAATGTTGTACCGGATATCGATGGTGTATAATTCACCCGGCTCATCTTTGCTGCTGCTTCCGATAATGCTCATGCTCTCCTCGGGAACAATTTTGTAGGTGATGGAAGGCCCTAGTTGGGTCATCCAGCTCAATATTTCCTGGCTCCGAACGTCTTTTGAACAAAAAATAATCTCATTAACCTGGTAAATTCTGGCGATTTCATTGAGTTGGCGCAGGTTGCCCAGCATGTGAGGATGTTTTGATACAAGTTCCTGCGGTGTTACAAATCCGATGAGATTTTTTGGGATTCCTGTTTGATGTAGAAGTTGCTCAACGCGGCTACATTCCGTTTCTGAACCTACAATGACGAGGTTTTTGGGCCGAGATTTGCCTACGCTTATATTGCCGTGTTCTTTCAAATGCAACAAAATGCGGATCGCAATCGTCGACAATACAGCCCAAACAGCGCCCATGAGCACGAGCGCGCGCGAAGGCCGGTAGTCCAGGTCCAGGAAACCATACACGGCTGCTAAAATCAGGGTGCCCAAGCTTAGCCCGCGGGTGAGTCTGCGGAGGTTGTATGGCTCGTCGTAAGCACCGTTGAGCCATGTTGTGCCGAGCCAAATCAGGATGTACAGTGGAAAATTAAACCACAAAACATTGGATTTAAACCAATGGGGGTCTTTATAAAAATAGTTAGCCCAAAAGTCTTTCAGAATCAACAAACCCAAATAAATGGCCAGGGCATCGAACAAAGGAAGCCGTATTCTGCGCCAGAAATTGCCGGCCAGGGTAATGCCCGCACGAAGCCAAATGGCGGCTTTCAGCATTAGAATAAACATCCCGGCGCGTCGACCGCTGAAGTGTTTTTGGGCGAAGATGATCATCGCCTGATAAAATGTTTTTACATAGTTCAGGCTGCCTTTTTTGGTGCTTTCTCCTTTGTAATGGATGATGCTGGTTTCCGGGAAATAATAGTTTTTATAACCGCTTCTCGTTAAACGGTAAGACAAATCAATGTCTTCGCCATACATAAAAAAGTCTTCGTCGAGGAGTCCGGACTGCTCCAATGCCTTGCGCCGGATAAACATAAAACATCCGGCAAGTACTTCGATTTCATGCGTCTCAGATTCACTCAAATGCCCGAGGTGGTAGTGGTTAAAAACGGCACTTTGGGGAAATAATGCCGACAAACCGATGGTTTTGCAAAATGCTACCCAGGGTGAAGGGAAGCCCCTTTTACTTTCAGGTAAGTATTTACCACTGCCATCGATGAGTTTCACGCCAAGCGCGCCTGCGTCGGGGTGTTCCTGCATGAATTGCAGGCACTTGTGAAATGTATCTTCTTCAACGAGCGTATCGGGGTTGAGCAACAACACAAATTCTCCCTGACACTGCCGCAGGGCCTGATTGTTTGCTACGGAAAAACCGGGATTGTCCTGGTTTGCGATTAAACGCACTTCCGGGAATCGCTCCTGCACCATACGCACGGAATCATCCACTGAATTGTTGTCGACTACCCATACTTCACCGTTAATGCCCTGCATGGCGCGACGCACGGAGCCAAGCGCCTGTTCGAGAAAATGGCGCACGTTGTAATTAACAATGACGACGGAAAGCTGGATGGGCAATTTGATTTTAGCAATACCGGGTTACGACCGGCAAAGGTAGCAAGTACAGGCCCGTCGGCCGAAGGAACCCCGGTTTTTGATGCAGTTTTTTAAAACGAATTATTCATTGCGGGGAGAAGTCACATCTGCATTCGGGTTTTCAATCATCGCCAGTTCCGTACTGCTCAGATCAAGTTCGTTGATCAGTTTATCTTTCCGCGGTATGTTGGTAGCAAAAAAGCCGATAGCGCAAGCCGCCAGGTACATAAACTCAATGCGTCCCGACAAGTAGAAAAACACCACATTGACCATGGTGGCGCCTTCTATCAAGGCCCACGACAAAATTTTGGCAGAACGATACACAACCAGTTTCTGCAAAAGATTGGGCTGGACGCGCGCTGATTCGGTTGTTTTTTTACCCAACCACATGCTAAGTCCGGCAAGCAGGAGTGAAAATACTCCGATGCCGTTCAACCAGATATCCTGGGTAAATTCCGGCGATGATCGGTCGATTGGAATGATAAACCACATCAAGCCGCATAGCAGCACCTGACCTGCGAGCAAGGCGAAAAACAGGATTTGAAGACCGCGGAAATAGGTTTGAAAATTTTGAGAATTCATAATATGATGTCTGTAATTCCTGCTCCTTCAATAATCCATTCTTGTAATTTGAGCAAACCAGGAGCTTGTTTTTGTTTTAAAGCATTAAAAAATTGCCTTAGGTTTTGATTGTTTTTCGCTTCAATGTTTTTGCAAGCCTTTCTGAACATTTTTTCGGTATCAAAACCAAATTTTTCTGGAAGTATACCAACATCTTCATGTTTAGCCACATGGTAGACCCACTTTTCAAATGCCGGACAAAGTATTAAGATCGTTTTTTCGGATGATTGGTATTTTTTTATTCCATACTCTTCTGCAATGAATTCAAAATTCTTGAGAAGCCTTTCGCTTTTCCCCTTGTCACTATCTATAATACCAACGACTCTGGCTCCTGGCTTCTTTGAAGAAACAGTTTTCAATACAGCGCCTAAATTGCTGTTGACGGTGTGATTAGGTTTTTGAATTCCAATCAAATTAACCAATAATGTATCAGCATAACATTCCGGTATCACGTTAAAATGGAATGCACTCATGCGGGAATAAAATGATCCAGGTTGAGGAATAAGTCAACGCCATAACTCAGAATTTCTTCGGTTTCTTCGGCAGAAAGTTTCCTGATATGCGTTTCGAAATTTTCGTACCAGGTAACAAAAACATCAACCTGATCGCCGGATTCCATGATTGGTAATAATAGATATGGGTTGTGGGTAGTTAGAAAAAACTGATTATTACCGTCATCTTCCAAAATGTGTTGAGCGAGTTGGTAAACATAGGGTGCGTATGAGTGTGACTCAGGTTCTTCAAGAAGGATGACAGAATTCCTGTTCGACTCAATTGCCGCAATGTGAAAAATATATCGTTGGAAAGTGTCTGGTAACAACATTAAAGGGAAGCTAATCAGGGAATCTTTGCTTTTTTGAATTACTTGTAATTGCTGATTTCCCAAATCCATGAGCAATTCTAAACCATTCGGTTTTAAAAATGCTTGAATTTCTGCTCTTATTTTAGCACTACTTTCAACGATGGTGAAAAAATTGTTTCCGTCTGGAGATGCTAAAGAAAAAAAGTCGCTTGTACCTTGTTTTAATCCTGCAAAATGGTAACTTTTAACAATATTAGGTTTGGGTTGGCTATCTGTTGTGTTGTATGTTCTCACTTCCCCTAATGAACCCAACCTAACATCATCTTTCATCAATGAATCGCTATTCAGGAGACTTAAAGTGAATTTGAACGGAATATCTGAACCTGTTACATTTTCAAGTTTTGCATGGAGAAGACCATCAGCTGAAACTTCAATGGCTTCGCTTATATTGAAATTATTAAAAAGGTGAGTAATTGAAGAATACCGAAGGCTTGAATCGCAAAAACGACTTTTCCGATGGTTTATGTACCAATAATTGGCGCCAAGCAGGGAGATTGCTTCCAAAATGTTGGACTTCCCCGCATTAGGTTTTCCAATAAACACATTTATCCGGTTGCATTCGAATGATATGTCTCGAATGGACTTGTAGTTTTTAATAGAAACATTTTGAAAATTCTGCCGCATAATGTGTTGCTTTCCAGCAAAAGTACAACCTTAATTGTACAAATACATACTCCTGTTCCGATCCAATTCCCTGAAATACGGGTCTTTCAAATCCTTGATAAACTGAATGGCTTCGCCGGTCGACTTCATTTCCGGGCCGAGTCGTTTGTCGGCGCCAGGGAATTTGTCGAAAGAGAAAACCGGGATTTTAATCGCATATCCTTCCAGTTTCTGCGTGATTTCGAAATCTTTCAACTTATGGGTGCCGAGCATCACTTTGGTGGCAATGTTCAGGTACGGAACACCGTATGCCTTAGCAATGAAAGGTGTCGTGCGCGACGCGCGCGGGTTGGCTTCGATCACGTATACCTTGTCGTCTTTAATCGCAAACTGGATATTGATGAGTCCCTTGATATTCAATGCTTTGGCAATGCGTTCACCGTATTCCGACATCTGTTGGATAACGATAGGCCCCAGGCTGTAAGGAGGCAGCATCGCACTGCTGTCGCCAGAGTGGATGCCCGCCGGTTCGATGTGCTCCATCACACCCATGATGTGGAAGTCCTCTCCATCATAAATGGCATCGATTTCGGCTTCCTTCGCACGTTCCAGAAATTGATCAATCAATACTTTGTTGTCGGGCATATGTTTAAAAATTGTAAGCACTTGCCGTTCCAACTCATTGTCGTTGATTACGATTTTCATGCGCTGACCGCCCAATACGTAGGAGGGGCGAACCAACAGCGGATACGGAATGTTTTTCGCGATTTCCAGGGCGGAGTCTACATCGCGGGCAGCACCATATTGGGGGTAGGGGATGTCCAGTTCTTTCAGCAGGTCGGAAAACCGGCCACGGTCTTCAGCGATATCCATGCTGTCGAAGCTCGAGCCGATGATATTCCAGCCGTTTTTATGGAGGTCTTCAGCCAATTTTAGCGCCGTTTGCCCGCCAAGTTGCACGATGATACCATCGGGTTGTTCGTGTTCCAGAATTTCCTCGAGGTGTTCCCAGTATACAGGTTCGAAGTAGAGTTTGTCGGCCAGGTCGTAATCGGTGGATACGGTTTCCGGGTTACAGTTCACCATGATGGCTTCATAACCAACTTCCTTGATGGCTAGTACTCCGTGCACGCAGCAATAGTCGAATTCGATGCCTTGCCCGATGCGATTGGGTCCGGAGCCGAGTACGATAATCTTTTTCTTGTCGGAACGAATACTTTCATTTTTACCGTCGAAAGTAGAGTAGAAGTAGTTGGTTTTCGACTCGAATTCTGCGGCACAGGTATCCACCATTTTGTATACGCGCCTGATACCTAGTTGTTTGCGGCGCCGCGTTACATCTGCTTCATTGATGCGCAACACCCAGGCGATTTGGGCATCGGAATAGCCGTTTTTCTTCAGTTCCCAAAGGAATTCGGGTGTCAGGTCGTCGGCTACGTTGAATTTCAACAACCGATCTTCCAGTTTAACCAGGTCTTTAATTTGGTTGATGAACCAGGGATCGATGTTGGTCATTTTTTGCACCGTTTTAGAAGGAATACCAAGGCGCAAAGCGTCGCGTACGCGGTAGATGCGATCGTCACTCACCTGTTCCAGGCGCTCCATGATATCTTCTGTACGCATCCATTCCTTTTTATCGGCGCCCAGTCCGGCGCGGTTGTTTTCCTGGCTCTGACAAGCTTTTTGCAGTGCTTCGTTGAAACTGCGTCCGATTGACATGACTTCGCCTACCGATTTCATTTGCAGGCCCAGGCGCTGATCAGCGCCGTGGAATTTTTCAAAATTCCAGCGCGGCATTTTGACGATCACATAATCGAGGGTTGGCTCGAAATAGGCGCTGGTTGTTTTGGTGATTTGATTTTTCAATTCATCCAGGGTGTATCCGATGGCCAGTTTGGCGGCGATTTTAGCAATCGGATAGCCTGTTGCTTTGGAGGCCAAAGCTGAAGAACGCGATACACGCGGATTTACTTCGATGGCAATAAGTTCTTCGTTTTCAGGATTTTGCGCAAACTGTACGTTGCATCCTCCGGCGAAATTGCCCAAAGAGCGCATGATCAGAATGGCCTGATTGCGCATATCCTGGTAGGATGTATCGGAGAGCGTCATTGCTGGTGCAACGGTGATGGAATCGCCCGTATGAACCCCCATCGGGTCGAGGTTTTCAACTGTACAAATGACAACTACGTTGTCATGTTTATCACGCAGGAGCTCCAATTCAAATTCTTTCCAGCCCAACACTGCTTTTTCCACCAGAACTTCGTGGGTAGGGGAGGCATTGAGGCCTCGTTTGAGGGCTTCGTCGAAATCGTCTTCTTTCATGCAAAAACCGCCGCCGGTTCCTCCCAGGGTGTAGGATGGCCGAATAACCAGTGGGAATCCGATTTTTTGCGCAGCTTCCTTTCCTTCGAGGAAGGAGTTGGCGATATAAGAAGGAGCCACTTTCAGCCCGAGGTCGATGACGAGTTTTTTGAAAGATTCCCGGTTTTCGGTGCGTTCGATGGCTGCGGTATCTACACCTATCATTCGGCAGTTGTATTGTTGCCAGATACCAAGGTTTTCACATTCAATCGCCAGGTTGAGCGCGGTTTGTCCGCCCATAGTTGGCAAAACGGCATCGAAGGCCGGCAGGTCAGGATTGTCCTGGTGTTCCTTTAATATCTTTTCGATACTTTCCGGCGTAAGTGGTTGCAAATAGATATAATCAGCCGTGACCGGATCGGTCATAATGGTTGCCGGATTGGAATTGATCAGGCCGACTTTTATGCCTTCTTCCCGGAGGGAACGACTGGCTTGTGAGCCTGAATAGTCAAATTCGCAGGCCTGGCCAATGATGATTGGGCCGGAGCCGATGATCAGAATGGTGTTGATTGATTGATCGCGCACGTCGTATCGTATTGAATGTAAGGTAGTTGAGGCGGGGAAAAATTCCGGATATAAAAAAACGCCGGGAACTGGTGTCAGGAACCAGTTTCCGGCGTTGGCCGAAGTGAAATACGTTGTGGTCGTTTTTTCATTTCGGGATGCAAAGGTAAAACGTTCTATTTGCTTTCCATCGTAAAAAAGTAAAAACATATTCAGATCTCTCCATCCGCAAAAAGTTGGCTTAGAAAAAACAGCCTCAACATACATGCTTCAGTTCAATTTACGAGCATCAAACTGCTTAATGGATCCATAATTTCTGGGTTTTTATCACAATTCCTTGCTGATTTCTGATGCTCAAAAAATAATTTCCATGCGGCAAAAATTCAGTTTTAAGCATTGTTTGGGTTTGACGAACCACTCTGCCGGAGAGCACCTGTCGCATGTAAGCATCATACAACTGATAATCGTAGTCCAGTTGCTTCGGGTTTTGAATGATCACGGCGTCCTGAACAGGGTTGGGATATATTGCAATTAAGTTTTCACCTTCTATGTGTTGTATTGCAACGTTGGGGCAAGCCGGGAGGTTGATCATTTCGGTGTAAAAATTGTTGACAGTGGTTTTCATCCGTTGTTTTTGCCCTTCTGTGAAAATGTTGCCGCAAATAATACCACTATAATTCATCAGGTTTTCAACGGGCTCACGGGTGCCGCACTCAATCCACTCATTACATGTGGTGTCATTAGCCACGCTGTTTGTATGAGGCTCCGTATCACAAACCCGGTCACCTTGGGTCGCACAATTTGTTTCCAGGCAGCTTTCTCCTTGAAAAGTATGCAGCAAGCCTAAATAATGACCCATTTCATGGGAAATTAGTCGACCGTATGGGTTAAAAAGATCAAAACCCTGCGAGCCGTCCACATCACATCCCACGTAACGGAATACCATATAAACACCCCCGTATCCCTGTTGAAACACCGCATTACCACCGCCAAATCCGCCACCTCCGGTGAGCGTACCCATAAAGGTTTCAATTCGGTGGGTCACCCAAATATTGATATAACGGTTTTGAGGCCAATGACTCAAATCCGAGAGAGCCTGGTAATTGCCCCCACCATTGGTTTTAAAATTGAATCCATCCGTGGCATATCCAGGTACTACGGCCCCATTGACCCGCTTGATTCCGGTGGTAGGGTTTCCATTGGGATCAACGCAAGCCAGGCGGAAAAACAGTTCGGTGTTGACGCCGTTGGGTGCAATTGAAATGCTGTCGTGAATGGGCCAGGCGCCAAAATCGCGGTTCAGACTCAGGAGTGCGCTTTTCACTTGTTCGTCTGAAATGTTGGAGCCAATGCCTTCCGGTTGTCCGAGGTGAACCAGGTGGAAAACCACATCGAATGTATCGACGCCTTCACTCCGATGCTGTGTCGCGGAGGGCACATCGGTCCAATCGGATGGATCGGATGCGCACAAATTCCAGGATTGCCCCCATAACTCCGGTGTATAAAATGCGGCGCAAAGGCAAGCAAAGAGTAGTATTTTAGTCATCGTTGTGCTTGGGCTATTTTTGTTCCAAATACTGCCTGGCATACTCCACCCAGTCTTTTACTTCATTGCCCAACCGAACTTCCGGAGGAATACCCACGCCATCAATACCTTTCCCCAAATCTACGGTAATGTATCGGGTTGTTGGGTATCTCATTGCGAGGCGGCCGCATGGAAATATAATCATGTGCAAATCACCGAAGTCATTGATCCCGGCCGTGTTGGCGCCCATCAGGGTCACTTTTTTACTTTGCCTGGCAATTTTGATGAAGTTTTCGCAAGAACTGGCGCAGTTGTCGTTCATCAAAACTACCACTTTTTTAGGGAAAGTCCGTTTGATCAACTGCCGTGTTTTGTAAATTTTCTTTTTGCCGACAAATTCCCCCTCGTGGCGCCTGACTTTCCTTTTCAACATGCCTGCATAGATGCGCACATACCAGGGGCTGCTTTTATCGTGTTGCCATTTTGTGTATTTATCGGCATTGTCTTTGGTCGCCCATATTTGCGCATTGTGGGTTTTTACCACATTGGTGTACAGGTAGGGCGTCACTTTTCGAAAAGTAATATCGCTGCCGCCCCCGTTATCGCGCAGATCGATGATCAAGTTTGGCGTTTTTTTAAGGTCTTTTTTGTGTTTTTTCATCAAACGATCCAGTTCCTTGCGATAATCGGGATTCATGGTTTTAATGACCAAAAGAGCGGTACTTTTATCGAGTTGTTCAAATTGATAATACCTGCTTCTTTTTGGCGTCGTATTGGCAGTTTTTGTCGCAGCCGGCGCCCCCCGGTACCAGGTTCCCAGGCGGTTAAAGGCCAATGAGTCCTGCATTAGCAATGCGGTGTCCGTTTGCTGGGAGTGGTCCTGCATGTAATACCTGACAGCGAACAAATTGCCGGTTTCGAGTGGTGAAAGTTCAAATTTGACTTGTCCCGGGCTCCAGAAAATACCATCGGCCTGAAGGATAGATGCTACATAGGTTCGATGCTCATTTGCCTGTTTTGTCAATGCAGCAACATACCGACCTTCACCATTGCGCCAAATACCTTCCACGGCATCACGGCCGGGCTCTCCCAGGTATTGCTTTAGTTGGTTTTCACTTTTATCAATGCGCTCCGTTTGGGCAAAAAGTTTTTTGATTTCATCGGGCTTCATCCAGCCGAAAGCCGGTTGAAGTTGAACGTGGCCATCTTTGAACCATTTTTTCCAATCATTCATGATCCGATAACAAGCAGTGTCGGAAGTGGATAGGGCTGCTAATGCGCGGTATTGTTCGGTAAATTCCTGATAGGCGGCCTCGTTGTTGGCCGTTACTTTGTCGCGAAATCCGGAATAATTGATGGTGATTTTTTCTTCGAAAAACTGAAATTGTTCACTGCAGGTACATGGGTTTTGACTGGAGCAATGGTTAGAAAATAGCAGTGTGATGCAGGTACAGCAAACGTATTGGAGAAGATGCATAAATGGGATTGATTTTATGAATAAGACATGGATTTTGATTTCACGGTTGTATACCATAGATAAATTATTTCTGTAAACTCATTCTAAACAACGCCGCATAAGGCCCGTCGGGGCGGAAAATGCTTATATTGTGCCATTCTTTTTTCCCGTTTACAATCTAAACTTGATTTGCATATGGCTGCAGCCGCGCCTCTCCGCTTTGTTTCAAGCGAAAAATCCATGTTTTATCAAACACTACATGCCCGGGTAGATGCTTATTTTAAGGATCACCATTTAAGCAAGTTCGCCAATGGCAATGTGGTTATTAAAACTTTCATTTTATTGACGGTATACCTGGCTCCATTTGTTTATATGCTTTGGGTGCAACCTTCCTTTGGCCTTTCCATGGCGCTGTGGGCAGTGATGGGCGTAGGCTTGGCAGGCGTAGGCATGAGCATCATGCACGATGCGAATCATGGCGCATATTCCGGGAATACGGAGGTGAATAAATGGGTGGGATACACCCTGATGCTGCTTGGCGGTTCGGTTACAACCTGGAAACTTCAGCATAATTACCTGCATCATACTTTCACCAATGTCACCAACTACGACGACGATATTGCCGATAAGCCGGGTTTGCGCTTGTCGCCTCATGCAACGCTCAAACCAATACACCGTTTTCAATGGCTGCATGCCTTGTTTATATACAGTCTCGTGACGCTTTATTGGGTCACATCAAAGGATTTTTTGCAAATATTCAGATATGCTGAACAGGGGGTCAACAAAAATACGAAAGCAGAAAACCGCCGGTTGCTATTGCGCGTAACAGTGGGCAAACTATTCTATTTTCTGGTAATCGTCGGATTGCCGCTGGCTGTTGGAATTCCTTTTTTAACCCTACTGGCCGGCTTTTTATTGATGCATTTTATTGGCGGAGTTATCCTGACAGTTATCTTTCAACTGGCGCATGCCGTGGAAGAAACCGCTTATCCGCTACCTGATAAAACAGGCGTGCTGGAAAACGACTGGGCAATACACCAAATGCTCACGACGGTGAATTTTTCAAGAAACAACAAATTGATTTCGTGGTATGTAGGCGGATTGAATTTTCAGGTTGAACATCATTTGTTCCCTAAAATCTGTCACGTGCATTACCCGAAAATTGCACCAATCGTTGAAAAAACAGCCAAGGAGTTCCATGTGCCTTACCTGGAGCACAAGTCCTTTTTCCATGCTCTTCGCTCCCATTTCAGGTTGTTGAAAAAACTGGGCAAACTTCCGGCAATGGATGATATGATGGGCTAAAAGGCTTGCTATCCCGGCTCAAAAAAACCGGCGCTGCTGCCAACCCAATCTTTGCCTTTGTTGTACCGAACGCCTACCATTTCGCCTTTGCTCATGCGGATGAGGTTGTTCACCAATCGCGGCTTTGGCCATGAAGGATCCCATACCAACATCATCCGGATTTCGCATTTGGAGGGCTCGTCGGGGTTGGGTGTTTGGATGCCTGGTACATAATCAACCTTGCGTTGCAAGATAAAATTGGACGGGTCATCCACCGATTCCACATCCGCGCGGGTAATATTGATTTTTACACCCTGGCCTGAGAAGGAGAACAGGGGTTTAAGCACCCAGTTTTCCAGGTCTTCAGGAATGGATTTTAATTCATTCAAAAACAGCGTTTTGGGTACGAAATCGCTTTGAATGAAGGGCAGGGAGTGTTTGGAAATCCGGAAAAACCAGTTTGGATGTCCTACCCATTGTGCATTAACATCTGTGGTCATATCCCAGTCGCGGGGCAGGTCGGCGCGTTTTTCAAGTTCATCGAAGATGATCCGGTTGTAAATACGTTCCACACCTGTGCGTTTGCCGTTTTCGTCGATGTAATACAGATCGCGGCCTTCCCGTTT
>JAEUUR010000309.1 GCA_016787465.1 Saprospiraceae bacterium
GGTTGCTGGAAATTGATGAAATTGGAAATTAGAAATTGGAAATTGGAAATTGTAAATTGGGAAACAGACAGAGTGGTTTTTGCACAGAAAAATACCAGATCTATTCAAAAACATTATGCAGAATGACAAATGGCTAATGACTAATTTCTTCAATTTCCAATTTCCAATTTCCCCAATTTCCAATTTCCCCAATTTCCAATTTCCTCAATTTCCAATTTCCCCAATTTCCAATTTCCTCAATTTCCAATTTCCCCAATTTCCAATTCCCTCAATTTCCATCTCAAAAGTTCAACGCTTTTTCACCAGAATCCGTTTTTCTCCGGTAACCCGCTGGAGCGCCTCGGTTTTTTCCTTAATTTCTTCGGGATCGGTGTAATAAAATTGAATACCGACCTGATGGCCGTTTTTATGGAGGTAATATACATCAAAACCTTCTTCTGCGAGCAGGTTTTTGAGTTTGTCGGCATTTTCCTTGACGCTGAGCGTGGCCACGATCAAAATACACTGCCGGCCGTTTTTCACCTGATTCCGCACGGCCTCTTCCCGGGCTTTGAGCGATTCAGCAGCGTTGTTGTCAGTGGTTTCTACCGGAGTTTCTGTGGCTGCGGGCGTTTCGATGGTTTTTTCCTTTTCAGGTTCATTTTGGGTAGTTTCAGCTGCTTTTTCTGTTTTATCCGGCGTAGCAGCGTCTTTTTGTTTTTTATGCTGCCAATACCAAATAGCGGCGGCCAGTGAGGCAAGCAGGAAAAAAATGCCCAGGGCGGTTCCTACCGACGTGGCGCCCGACCGTTGTTGCGCGTAAGTGGGTTCGGGCATCACCGGCGGCGCGGGAGGCAAGGGTTCGGCGGCGAGTTCTTCGTTGACTTCCCGTGCGCGTGCGATGGGTGAAAACTGCAAAGGAGGCAGCCCGTAAGATGCCGAATTGAAGTTGGTGGCGTCGGGCAGGAATTGAATTTTTTGCACATAATTCTTGTACAAACGGCCGACGCCTGGTAATGTGACGATCTCGCGCTGGTTGAGCAGGCTTTGCATTTTTTCCACAAACTCATGCACTACCCTTTGCGCGTCTTCAGCGCTGACGGCATGCGTCAGCATGATATCATTGATCAGAATTCCATCATCGATCGTGAGGTTTTCGCTGAATGCCAACATCTTGGCCGGCGCATTCACCGTGCCGCCCACATAATCGGTGGAAGCAGGCGTTCGGGTGGCCGTGAAGCCGCCAAAACCGGGAATAACAAGCGATTCATGCAGAAAAAGCAACTTTTCGATGTGGGATGGAATATCTATTTGCATAGGAAAAGGGTTGTTTTGGAGTACGGATGATAAGTGCCTGACATAGGGGGCAGGGGGATTAATTGCAGCAAAATTACATTATTCGAGTTGTCGGTAATAAAAAATTATACCCTTAGTGCAGATCGCTTGAATTTGCTTAGGAAAGACAATCTGAAAGCTCTTTCGTGCTATGGTGTGAAAAATACAATAAGTCCTGTAAATTTGGCCGCCAAATCGTTTTAAAAATCTTCCATGAGCGAAGTCGAGAGCTTTTTTAAATCTGCCTTCTCTGTCGACAACGTCATCTTCGGATTTGATGAAGGAGAATTAAAAATCCTGCTGATTCAGCGGGGTGCAGCTCCGTATAAAGGCAAATGGGCATTGCCCGGCGATTTGGTATATCCGAATGAAGACCTCGACGATGCAGCCGAAAGGGTATTGGAACAACTCACCGGTTTGCGGGGGGTGTACCTGGAGCAGGTGAAAACCTTCGGTTCCGTTAACCGCCACCCCTTGGGCCGGGTAATTACCATTGCATATTTCTCCCTGGTCAATGTGAGTAACTACACGGTAACTCCGGCGTCGTTTGCTCAGTTGGCAAAATGGCATCGCCTTTCCGATGTGAAAGACCTTGCGTTCGACCACAATGAAATTCTGGATAGTTGCCTCAAACGGTTGAAACGCAAGGTGCGCACGGCGCCGCTGGGTTTTGAATTGTTACCGCCCAAATTCACTCTTTCAGAGCTTCAGCAACTCTATGATTCCGTGCTGGATTTGCCCAAAAAGCTGGACAAACGCAATTTCAGGAAAAAAATACTATCCATGGGTTTTCTGGTGGAATGCGAGGAAGTGCAGGAAGGCGTGCCGCACCGCCCGGCCAAACTATACAGCTTCGATAAGGAGAAGTATGAACAGTTTTTGAATGAAGGGTATGTGTTTGATTTGTGATGCGGGGAAAGTTAAATCTGCAACAAATCAGCATATTGATTAGGTTTTTTAATAATGAATTCGTAAGTTTGTAAGAGATATATTTATTTCATATCCCTCTGTGTTAAAGCCCAATTAAGTAGGGCAAGTTATTTTCCTTTCGTTTTTCAGGATTTGAATGCCGTAATCCGGCAGTTCGAATCGATTTTTTAGACGCTGGATGTATTTTGTTTAATCGGCTCTCCTGCGCGCGCAGGAGCAGTTTATTTCGTATCGATCATGAAAAGGGTATTAATTTTTTCACCAATCAAACAAACTACTTTATGCTTCACAAAATTTTCTTTTGCAAAAAACCGGGGGGGGGCACTGTTAATTTTCCTCCTTGGATTTAGTGACCTTTTGGCACAATCGGCACAATGCAACCAATGGTATGTGGAGGTTTGCGAATCCCCGCAACCGCCCGGTTCAATTGGGCCTGATTGCGAAGATTCTGATCCTTGTTCGCCGGTTTACTATTATTTTTACTTGAGGACAACGAATTCGATCGGAGGGCCCTCCACCTTTACATTCCGGGAATTACATTTAACGGGTAATTTTTTCGCAAGCGCCAACCCGTTAGCCACTTCAAAAGTGCTTTCTACCTTAAACGAAAGTAATTCCTTGCAATGCTCGCCTGCCGGAATCAACAACCCTTTTGATCCGGCTACTCCAACATTGAGCGTCTCTGAAACCAACGGCGATTTTGCGTACCACGTTTTCCATGAAGATGAACTAAACATTGATTGGACGCTCAATGACGGACGAAAACTGTTGTTTGTAATCGCCATAGATGCATTTCCGGGGGAAGAAGTGTCGCTTGGCGGGTTTTCTTTTTCATTTTTACTTCCTCCTCCCAACAACATGCCGTGTATTGGTTTCATCGTTCCTTGCGACCAAATTGGTGGCTTGTCTGCAAAGGAAGTAGATTTACCCAATTTGTGTTCCAACCCACTGATGTTGCGTTTCGCGACGGCCCTGGATGAGCCTGTGCCCGGTTATCCCAATCGCAAACGGATTCCGGTGATCCTTACTTCTGCTGATAATGCTCCTACGTTGTACGATATTGATGAAATGGACTTTCTTGCCACATTGACCACCTCGCAATTGATGCCGGGCGTTTCAATTGTGGGAGGAAAAATTCCAGCTGCTCAGGTGCTGTTGTACAATGAAATTTCAAACGATCCGATGAACAAACGGATTTATGCAAAAAGCGGCAGTATGCAGGTCGTCGTTTCCAAACTCACGGCGCCGACCATTGATAATACCTTGTTTTCCATCGTGATCGACGGCCCAGCCCTGGAGTCGGATTGCGGTACGGTGGATTTGGCGTTCATGGCATACAGAAGGATGATTTTTTCGGGAAGCTGTTGCCAAACTCGCGCGGGTACCGCTGCCCTTGTTGAATGGAATGAAGGCGATTGCCCAACTTATTGCCCTGGCACAATTATCCGCATAGCCGAAGCGACGACGAATGTTCCGCCAACGGCCGCTTGCGAAGACGCTTTTCTGGATGTTTTTATTCAAAGCAACAGCACGGTGGTATACAACGAGGCGCACGTGAGTATGATGCTCAAACATTCTGGCACGTTGGATTGGACAAGCGTAAACTCTAATTCCGTATATTGTGTGAATATGCCGTTTTGCGTTACATCGACTCAGGTCGACGCCGCCACCCTTCGCATTGATTTCAGCATCGATGGCACACCGCCTCTTGAATTATCGGCGCCTTTGGGTGAAATACAATTGGTCAGGCTGGCCTTCAAAGGTCATGAATTCTGTATTACTTCGGCAAGTTTTTCCGATGCGCGTTTATTGGAAGACGGGGAAACCGTGTATTGTTTGCCCTCAGTCGGTACTTCCCTGACTGAAACAACCAATGCCGACGATGTATGCAACAAAAGCCTGGTTTTCAAATATACGATTTATGATGGAAACCCCATGAAGGAAATCAACTATTCCGCCGGAGAACCACTTGCTTGCTTGGTCACGGGAACCGCCCTTGATTACGGCACCGCCTCGATTTGCCAATGCCTGAACCCGGGTATTACGCAAACATTTACGCCACTGAAAAACGACAACCCCCTCAACGGCCTTACCACCTACGATCTGGTGTTGATCTCCAAACACATCCTGGGTATCGAACCCCTCGGCTCCCCCTACAAAATGATTGCTGCAGATGCAAACAAATCGAATTCTGTAACAACTTCCGATATAGTAGAGTTAAGAAAACTGATTTTGGGCATCTATACAAGTTTGCCGAATAATACTTCCTGGCGCTTTGTACCCCAAAGTTATGTCTTTCCAAACCCCTTGAATCCGTTTGCCCCCGATTTCCCGGAGACAATGGATTTCACGGTACCGCCCAATGAAACCACCGTTGAATTTTACGGCATCAAAGTGGGCGACGTAAACAACACGGTGGTGCAGCGTTCCGAGTCGGGCCGGGAGTTGGCTTACGGTGCGGTGAGCGGCGCTTCCGGGTCGGTAGTTGAAGTTCCTGTTTTTTCTGCTGAATCTTTCGCCAAAACGGCCTGGCAAACGGCGATTCATTACGATGCTGCCAAACTAAAACTGCTGGATGTGCGCTGGCCCAACGCCCTGGGGTCCTTTCAGGCGCGCGAGTGGCATGAACCCCAGCCCGGTAATGTGCGCATGTTGTGGTACGACGGTCAGGGTATCGAACACCTCGCTCCGGAGGGCGCCCCCTTGTGCTACCTCCGGTTTGAATGCCTGACTGAAGCGCCGGATGTGGAGTTGTCACTGGATCGGCAGGCGCCGTCGCTGGCTTACAACGCGTCGGGCATTGAAACGGCTTTGAGCCTGAAGCGCTCCGATATGGCTTTACTGCGCCGGGAACCCTCGCCGGTCGTCGACACGACGCCTGACTGGGAAGCCACCGCGTATCCCAACCCGGCGGGCGAACGCTTCCGACTGGAATTGAACCTGCCCGCAGCATCGGGTTGCCGCATGGTCGTTTATGACCTCCTCGGTAATGCTCATTGGGCTTTTCAGAAGGAATTTCAGGCAGGACATCATATTCTCAACGACCTGCCTGCCTTGCCCGCCGGGCAGTACCTGATTCGTTTCGACACGGATTGGGGCAGTAAAACCCTGCGTCTGGTAAAACAATAATCGATGCTTTCCACCTGCCGTGCCGACGAATGCGCGTCGGCGCGGCAGGTATTTATTCATCTTTCCATCAAATCCGATATGTTTCGTATCACACTCCCGCTTTTGCTTCTTTTTTTTAGCCTGGAATATGCCGGCGCCCAAAACCGCTACTACGTCGACGCCCAGGCTATTGGGTTGAACAACGGCCTGAACTGGAGCGACGCTTTTACCAACCTGCACGATGCCCTGATCGCGGCCGACTCGGGCGATGAAATCTGGGTGGCTCAGGGAACCTATAAACCCTCGAGTTCGGGCGACCGGAACGCCCGGTTCCAGCCGGCTTCCGGGGTGCGGCTGCTTGGCGGGTTTTCAGGCACGGAAATGCTCGCCGAAGAACGCGACCCGGTGGCGCATCCCGTCGTCCTCAGCGGCGATATCGGCGTGGAGGGCGACAGCCTGGATAATTCCTACAACCTGATGTACCTGGCCTTTCCCGATGTGGAAACCCTGATCGACGGCCTGACATTCAAAAACGCCCTTGCAAACAAAACCATGATCAATTTCGGGGATGTGGGCGTTTCCGGGGCGGCGCTGTATGTAATGGCACGCAACGGCGCGGGTTATCCCACTCTTCGCCGTTGCGTGTTTGAGGACAATACCGCCCAGGGGCCAGGCGGGGCCGTATATGCCGACGGCACGGGCAGCGGTTCGGTGGCCCCCTTGTTTGAGGATTGCCTGTTCAAAAACAACCGCAGCACCTCGGCCAGCGGGGGCGCCATCTACCGAAACGGAGGCAGTTGGCTGGAACGCCCCAATGATGTGAATCGCTGCCGTTTCGAGCGCAATTACGCCTTTTTCTGCGGCGCATCGATTTATTTCAGGGATTCGGATCGCATTGATTCCTTTGAAGTTAACCACACGGTTTTTTATGACAACCACGCCCGTTTCCAGGCCGACGGCCTGTGTATCGGCGGTTTGCGCAGCGTGGATAGAAGTTATTTGCGCGTGCGCAATTGTTTGTTCGAGCAGAACAAGCACACCGGCGCCATCCATACCGACCAGTTCGACTCTGCTGGTATACTGGATTTGCTGGTGGATTCATGTATGTTTAACAAACAAACCTCATTAACCGAGTTCGGTAATGAACAACCTCAAATTTATGTAAGCAGGCAAGAAAGCCATAAAACCATTCGTCACTGCGCTTTTGTCAATTGTCATAATACCCCTTTGCTGGGTTGGGAAACGAATTTTCTATTATTGGGATCAACACTGCTCGTTCAAAATGTTCAAGTAATTTCTCCGAAAACATGCACCATATTGAACGCTGATTATAGGATAAATATAATAGTAGAAAACTTTGCAGTCTTAAACGGGGACAATTTATACGTTTTTTATCGAAATGGCAATGACCCCAGCTCTGACATCGAATTTGCCTTCAGGAATATTTTAGTTTTCAACAATCATTCTATGACTTTTGCAAGCCTTTCATCCGATGTTGATTTTTCCATTACAAATGGAACTTTTGTCCAAAATGAAGTCCTCAAAGATTTCGACTTAGGCGAAGATAGCCCTCAAATTTACAATTCTGTTTTTCAAGGCAATGTGGACACCCTGGGGCAACCGATCAGTACCGTGTTTAATTATCATTACGACTACATACAATACCACAACTGCCTGACCGATGGCGACACAATCAGGTCAAGCCTCGTCAACGATCAATCGATATGGTACCACACCCAGGCGCAATTTGTCGATGCAGTCAACGGCGATTTTCGTTTGGCCCCTTGCTCTCCGGGTGTCGATGCCGGCCTCAATACGGCCGTCGCGGGTCTTGCTACCGATATAAGCGGCGCGGCGCGCATCCAAAACGACACGGTCGATATGGGCGCCTATGAAAGCCCAACCTTCGGCCCTGCCCAACCGGCGCTAATTCATCCCGCCTGCACCGACTCCAAAGGCGGCGGCTTAGAAGTATTCCCCACCAACGGCTGTGAACCCTATCAATACCAGTGGAATCCCTTCGTCGGCAATGGCCCCGAACTCACCGACCTGCCTCCCGGCGAATACGCCCTCACCGTCACCGATAGCCGCGGGCGCAGTTTCAGCGATACGCTCAGCGTGCCTTTGGCCCCAAGCCCCCAACTCGAACCCTTCGCCACCGATGTAGTGTGCGGCACGCTGTTAGGCGGCACAGCCACCGTGGCGGTCAACTCCGGCACGCCGCCTTTTGTCTTTGAGTGGAGCACCGGCGCTGCCGACAGCCTTTTGACCATGTTGCCCCCGGGGCAATACAAAGTCACCGTCATTGATGCAGCCGGCTGTGTGGATTCCACCCGCATGTTTGTGTTGCTCAACGGCCAGCTCACCCTCATCGTCGACGGCCAGCCGATCAGTTGTTTGGGCCAGGCCGACGGCGCGTTGAGCGCCCAGGCGGCCAACGGCAAAGCGCCGTTCACCTACGCCTGGTCGAATGCCGCGCAGGATTCCTCACTCACAAACCTGGCGCCGGGGCAGTACATCGTCACTGTCACGGATGTGTACGGTTGCACGGCCTCATTTACCTTCAACCTCGACGATCCACCGCTGTTGCTGGCCTTTGCCTCGGCGCAACCCACGAACAGCGAACAAACGCCCAACGGCTCGGCACTCGCAGGCGCAGGCGGAGGTACACCCCCGCACACCTACGCGTGGAGTACGGGTGAAGCCACTCCGCAAATCCAAAACCTACAGGCGGGCGTGTACACCGTCACCGTCACCGACGCGCACGACTGCACGGCTACGGCCACCGTGGAAGTATTGCTGGTAGTGAGGACGGTCGATCCGCAAAAAACCACCACGGTGAAGGTATGGCCGAACCCTGCGCGGGAATGGTTGTACGTTGAAACGGACACAGATGCCGATGGGCGTTTTCTGCTTTATGACGCGTTGGGGCGACTGGTGGCACTGGCGGAGGTGCACGGCGGCACAGCAAGTTTGGATGTATCTAAGTTGCCGGCGGGGGTGTATGAGTGGCGGTGTGCAGGAAGCGCAGGCAAGGTGGTATTAAACGAATAATTAAAAACTCATCAAATCAACTCAAAATCTGTCCAATCAAAAAATCCGCACAATCCAACAATCCATCAAATCCGCGGTCAAAATAGCCCCTCCAAAGTTGCTTCAGAGGGGCTTGCTGCGATTCGACTATAAACGATTATTGTTTAACTACCCGGATGGGTTTGTAAACGCCTTCCGAAAATAGTACGACAAAATAAACACCAGTAGGAAGTTGTTCGGGGAGGGTGATTGTTTCAGATTGTTCACCGGTATACCGCTGTTCAGCCGGTATAAGTGTTTGTATTTCTCTGCCTTCCACATCAAATAACGAAACAGACACCTCACAACTTTTTTCAAGGGAATAAGTAAGCGTAGCCGGCGTAGCGCCGCTGATCGGATTTGGGTTCACCTGCGCGTTTTGGAAAAAACTGCTGGGCTCTTCAGCGGCAACGGTAATACCAACCAGATAACGCATGACATAACACGTGTATTCGTCGTTCGGATTACCAAGGTTCAATGTTTCGCGCAACCAAATCGGCACCGATAACCTTCCGTCAGGCAACAAATCGATATCGGCAGCCACCTGAACGGCGTAGTTTTCCGGGAAGTAGGAAGCAAAACGCCCTTGTATGCCAAAAGTGTTATCCATTTGGCCATTCGGTAACATCCGCGCCAATGCAAACCCCGTTGTATTGGTCGTGAGGTAGGCATATCCACCCGCTAAAATTTTTCCATCCGGCTGGATCAAAATTTGGCGGGCTGCTCCGAATATTCCAAACGGTATTCGTTGGTAGCCAAAGTTCCCAAAAGCGGCATTAATCGTTCCGTTCGGTTTCAGACTCAGAATAGTCATCATGTTTTCTGCTCCGAAAGGCGCATTCCCGCCAATAAAGATGGTACCCTGTTCATTGACAGTGATACACTCTGAAAGCGCGCCCACGGTGGCATTGCCAAGTGTGTTGAAATAAATGCCGTCGCCGCTGAAATCGCTGTCGTAGGTACCGTCCGTATTCAGTCGAATGGCAAGAAAAGCAGAGGTTGCAGCGGCTCCATATGTACCTGTCAATAAAAGTTTGCCGTCAGGCTGAATCACACCTTTGTTCAAGTCCAGGGTTTTGGCCGGGTCGATGATTACTTCCATCACTCCGTCGTCATCGAAGGTCATATCCGGTGATCCGTCCGGATTAAAACGCCGGAGAATGCCCTTCGATTTAGACGTTGTAATTTCTTTTCCGCCTATTACCGTGATTTTTTGATCGGCATGCAGTACCATCGAATTAGGATACTCATACTGACTAAAAGTGGCGAACATGATTCCGTCATTGCCAAACGCTGGATCAAAAGAGCCGTCTGGCAACAGCCTGATAAAAATAATACGAAAGGTACTTCCAAGTAACAGCAGGATTTTTTGGTCGGATGTTACGATTGTTTCCACCACATAGTCGTGCGCGCCGTCGATATCAATTTTTACCAGTCCGCCGTCGCCAAATGTTTCATCCAGCGTTCCGTTTAAATTCAATCGATACACGATGCCGTCGAAGTCGATTTCGGAAGTGTTTCTGCCATAGCCTGAAACAAGCACTTTGCCATCAGCTTGAACGGCTTGTTTGGTCGATTCAAAACGGTTAACCAGATTGAGTTGCGCAAACCCGGTTTGGTTGAATGTGGTATCCTGTACAGGTATGGAAAATTGTGCCTTTGCGTTTGGAAGTATTGCGAACATGCAGCACAAAATCAATGAATTATAAAAGCAGGTAAAGTTTTTCATGTCAAAAAAGAAGTTTTGTGAATGTTGGATTGAAGCGTGTTTTGACGTGCCTGCTCTATTCCGCCGGCTTTACAATTCCAACCGACTGGCTGCCGGCTTTGGTAGATAAAGTGAGCTGATAATAACCCGGGATTAGATTTTCGGGTATAACAAATAGCTCCCGATGCGAACCTTCGCTTCTGGTTTCCCCTTGAATAAAATGAATAACCCGGCGCCCCGACAAATCAGTTAATGTCATGGAAACTTCGGCGGATTGATCCAGGGAATACGAAAGCCACAACTGGTTGCCCGATATCGGATTGGGCCCTGCTTGCAGTTCCACATCAATTTTTTCGGGCATATAGGTATTGACCATGCTCGAAGCGTGCAGCCGAACAATCACACCGGAAACAGCATAACCGAGTGTATCGGTGTACCCTGCAGCGAGAATTTTTCCATCGGGTTGAATCAATACGCTCAGAGCGCGTTGGCTGGATCCCTGGTGGTTGAACGTAAGAACAACTTTACCTTCATCTCCAAATTCCTGATCCACCAGCCCGTTGGCCTTGAAACGCGCCAGGGAAAAATTCAACAAATCGTTGTCTTCAGAAGAATAACCGCAGGCAACAATTTTTCCGTCGTTCTGAAAGGTCAAATCGAATATATCGGAGTAGCAACAATCAAAAGTAACTTGCGACTTTCCGCCGAGTCCAAAGGAGTTGTCGACACTGCCGTTGGGTAAAAAACGGACCATGGTAAAATGGAATCCTGGCAGTTTTTGCCCATACCCAGCCGCGATGAACTTGCCATCAGGATAAACGAGTATGTCGTTAATTGCTTCCCAAAACTGGGTTCCTACCTGATAGTTCACGACGCCTCCCGTACCGAACGATGCATCCAATTCACCGTTTGGCAAGTACCTGTTCACTTGCCAAACGGCATCGTATTGGGTACTGCCGATGCCGCAACCGACCAGGATTTTGCCATCCGGAAGCACTGCACCGCCATTTATATGCACCGTTTTATTTTCTGCAGAGGGAATAATTTTCATATATCCTGTACCGCCAAAAGTTTGGTCAAACGTGCCGTCAGGATTGAAACGAACAACCAGGCCTCTTGAAACGTCGCCCTGACCGGATATGTAATCAATATAACTACCCACTACCACCATTTTTCCATCAGGTTGTACGATCATTTTGCGGGGAACGGGTGAATAGGTATCAAACTGAAAACCAGTACGTACCATGCCGTTCTGACCATAGGTTAAATCCAGATCGCCGTTGATCTTGAGCCTGAAAAACAGAAAGTAATTAGACCAGGCTTCATCGGCAACCACTTGGATACTTCCGTTATCCATCAAAAAAATGTCGGTTCCAATGGAATAGCCCCACTGACTATTGGGTTCGAGAATAAAAAAACCATCGTCCGCAAAATCGGTGTCTGGAGTGCCATCAGCATTAAACCGGGCGATCAAGGCCAGGGGCGGATACCCGGTACTGTCGGTTGTATAGCCTACTGCTAATATTTTACCGTCAGGTTGAAGTTTTATCTTCAAAAATGAAGTTTCCCGGCCCTGATAGGTAAAATTAACGATACCGGTTTGGTTGAAGGAGAGGTCTAAAGAGCCTGGATTTTGACCGAATGAAAAAAGCGGAATCGCCAGAAGCGAAAAAAGCAGGATGTACACGTTTTTAATCATGGTGTGTAGTTTAATCGTTTATTTATCTGATTAGAATCACATTCGATGTGCAAATGTGACATCAGGACGCATCTAAAAAAAAGTACAAATTTTGGCCTTTCTTCCAGGCGATTTATGAACGACAATGGGTACGATTGTTCAAAAACTAAAGGTTTTGTGCGTTTTTAGGCCATTTGAAGGTCATTCTTGCTCAAAAAAATACAACGTTTTTGTCAAGTATTTCTGTGGGCTTCGGTCTATTGTTGATCTTTGCAGCCTAATTTTTTAACTCATTCCCGTGTATTCTTTTTTTAAACCTCTTCTTTTTGCCCTTTCTCCGGAAGCCGCGCACCGCATTACTACGATTTTGCTCGATATGGCTGCCTGGTTTCCGCCGACAAGGTGGCTGCTCAGAAGCATGTATTGTATCAAAAAACCGGGCCTGCAACGCTCCGTGATGGGCTTGCAATTTTCTAATCCGGTAGGTTTGGCAGCAGGTTTCGATAAAAACGGCGCCCATATCGGCGGATTGGCGCTGTTGGGTTTCGGATTTATCGAGGTGGGAACCGTTACTCCTAAGGCTCAACCGGGAAACCCGGCGCCACGTTTGTTCCGTTTGCCGGCCGACCACGCCTTGATCAACCGCATGGGTTTTAACAATGAAGGGTTGGAGCCCCTGGTAAAACGCCTGCAAAAGTGGCGCAAACGGGGCTTGCCCGAAGGAGTACTCATTGGCGGTAACATCGGGAAAAATAAAATCACCCCCAATGAAACCGCTGAGCTGGACTACCTGGTTTGTTTTGAAAGGTTGTTTCCCTGGGTCGATTATTTCGTGGTGAATGTCAGTTCACCCAATACCCCCGGGTTGCGCGCTTTACAGGAAAAGGAGCCGCTAACCAGGCTGTTGAACATGCTGCAGGAAAAAAATGCAGCCCAACAAACACCTAAACCTATCTTGCTGAAAATTGCGCCCGATCTGACCGACCAGCAACTCGATGATATTGCCCAAATCGTTCACCAGACCAAACTGGCCGGCGTCATTGCCACCAATACGACCATTTCTAGGGAGGGCCTGCAAACCCAGGCTGCTAAAATCGAACAAATCGGTATGGGCGGTTTGAGCGGCGCGCCCGTGCGTACGCGTTCGACGGAAGTGATTCGTTATTTGCGTGCAAAACTGGGGCCTGATCCCGTAATCATCGGGGTCGGCGGCATTGATTCGGCAGCATCCGCACAGGAAAAATTACTGGCCGGCGCCAACCTTGTGCAAGTGTACACTGGTCTTATTTATGAAGGCCCAGCACTGGTGAAACGTATCCTGAAAACGCTTATTTCAAATCCCACTTTTTCGTCTTGAAAAAACGAACCACCATGTAAAGCAATAAACCGGCCGGTCCGGTGAGCATGGTTAAAACCAGGCTGGGAACCACAAACACATGCCCGATTTTCAGCTGCCGCGCATCATGAGATTGCCAGGTGCCAACCAGCAGGCAAAACGAAAGATAGTTGAGCCAACCGGTAAGCAACATTTCTTTGTTGCGGAACAGGTTTTTGAATCCTTCTAAACTTAAGAAGCTACCGCCTTCATCGCCGCCAACCAGGTATTGAAACGTAAAAATCGCCGATGCGACCAACAGGATAATAGCCGCTCCAAAAGCTACCGGCTCGGTGTATTTCCATTGTGAAGCGAAAATTAATAATGCCCAGGGGACGAAAATCAAAATGCTGGCGTACCAGTAAAAATTATCGGCTGTCATGTCGATACCTGTTGAGGTCAGTGAGTAATGGGTGTTGGATACTATGGTTGCAAATGTAGCAATATGTGTTGAAATCGAACCGATGCCGGTATTCACGGTTTTCTGAAATTTCCTCGTACATTTCGCTCAAAATCAGGAAATATGTCAGCGGTAATTTCCATCCGGGAAATTTCAAAGTCGTACGGGGAGCTCAAAGCGCTTCACGATACCTCCTTTCAGGTGGAAGAAGGCGCCGTATTTGGCCTGATCGGACCCGATGGCGCCGGCAAAACCACCTTGTTCCGAATCCTGGCCACCCTGATTCTGCCCGACACCGGCCAGGCTACCATCGGCGGTTTGGACGTCGTGAAAGATTACAGAAAACTGCGCTTGAAACTAGGGTATATGCCCGGCCGGTTTTCTTTGTACCAGGATCTGACCGTCGAAGAAAACCTGGGCTTTTTTGCATCAGTTTTTGGAACAACCATCCGAAAAAATTACGACCTAATCGCTCCAATTTACAGCCAGATCGAGCCCTTTAAATCGCGAAGAGCCGGCGCGCTTTCCGGAGGAATGAAACAAAAACTGGCCTTGTGCTGCGCCCTGATCCATCGCCCGGAAGTGTTGCTGCTCGACGAACCAGGCACGGGCGTCGATCCGGTTTCCAGGCAGGAATTTTGGGAAATGCTGGCCACCCTTAAAAACGAAGGTATCACGATTTTAGTGAGTACACCGAATATGGATGAAGCAGCCTTGTGCAACAAGGTAGCGCTTATTCAACATGGAAAAATATTGGCAGAGGATCAGCCGGAAGGCATCATCCAATCGTTTAAAAATCCGCTTTGGGCAGTACGCTCCGAAAATATGTACCAGTTGATCAAAGACCTTCGAATGTACGACGGCGCTGCTGACTGTTATGCCTTCGGCGAATATGCTCGACTGAAATTACACCCCGCTCCTGTGGAACTGACAACCGGCGACAACGCCTCCGGACAACGCCAAACAGAAGCGGCTATTAAAACATACCTGCAACAGAAAAACCACCAAAAAATAGAGATGTTTCCGGCAAAAGCCACCATCGAAGATTGTTTCATCGATCTGGTATCCGCTTGAACACGAAGTCAACCTCACAACATGGTAATTTCAACGGAAAAACTCAGTAAAAAATTCGGCGCGTTCACGGCAGTGGACGCTATCACGTTTGAGGTCGATCAGGGGGAAATATTCGGCTTTTTAGGCGCCAATGGCGCCGGAAAAACCACCGCCTTGCGCATGCTTACCGGCCTTCTGACACCCAGTTCCGGCAAAGCCAGCGTGGCCGGCTACGATGTGTGGAAGCAGCCTGAAATGGTTAAACGCAGGATCGGTTACATGAGCCAAAAGTTCAGTTTATACGAGGACCTGACCATCAAAGAAAACATCCGGCTTTTTGGCGGCATTTACGGCTTGAGCAGTGCGCAGATTAAATCCAAAACAAACGAATTGCTGGATAAACTTGGGTTGCATACAGAGGCCGAAAAACTGGTTGGTTCCCTTCCGCTGGGCTGGAAACAAAAACTGGCATTTTCCGTCGCCCTCATCCATGAGCCTAAAATTGTTTTCCTCGACGAGCCGACATCAGGCGTCGACCCTATCACACGCAGGCAGTTCTGGGAATTGATCTACCAGGCAGCGCAATCGGGTGTTACCCTGATGGTTACCACACACTACATGGAGGAAGCCGAGTACTGCGACCGTATCAGCATGATGGTGGACGGCAAAATTCAGGCACTTGATACACCGGGCAACCTGAAAAAAACATTTCAGGCCAAAGACATGGACGAAGTATTCAGAAAACTGGCACGAGGCAGCTAATCAACAGGACGGACAAGGCAAAGTGGTTTTTAAAAATCGTGATCGCATCATCATTTGAAATTCAAGAATTTTCATCACCTAAATCATTAAAATTTCATTAATCACGGTGTAACTTGTTTATATGGGCCGATTTTTAGCATTTATCCGAAAAGAATTCCGCCATATCCTCCGCGATCGGCGTACCCTGCTCATCCTGTTCGGGATGCCGGTAGCGCAGGTATTGTTGTTCGGATTCGTGTTGACCAATGAAATTAAAAACGCGTCCATTGCAGTTCTGGATCATTCCAAGGATGTTGAAACAACCGCCTTATCCAACAAACTTGCATCGAGCGGATATTTTCACATCGATAAAAACCTGGCATCTGAACAGGAGCTCGAACCGGCTTTCCGAAGCGGGAAAATTAAACTGGCCGTGGTGTTTCCACCCAATTTCGCTGAAAATGCCGGCAGGGATGGCGCCGCTGTTCAATTGATCGGCGATGCATCCGACCCCAATACCGCCACCACCCTGATCAATTATGCCAATGCCATTGTATTGGACTTTCAGCGCGAAAAAGCAGCGGCATCCGGCGCAAACGGCGGTTTGTTTTTGATCAATGCAGAAACGAGTATGCGTTACAACCCGGAACAAAAAGGCGCTTTCAACTTCGTGCCGGGCGTAATGACCCTTATTCTCATGCTGGTATCGGCTATGATGACCAGTATCACCATTGCCCGGGAAAAAGAAATGGGCACCATGGAAGTGCTGCTTGTTTCGCCTTTACGGCCTTTACAGATCATTTTAGGCAAAACGACGCCTTATCTGGTGTTATCGATGGCCAACGCCATTGTAGTGGTATTGTTGGGCATAGTCGTTTTTGGCATGCCGATGCGCGGTTCCATTTTGTTGCTTGCCGGCGAATGCCTGTTATATATGTTTGTCGCCTTGTCGTTGGGAATATTCATCAGCACCCGTGCTAAAGATCAAATGACCGCCATGTTTATGTCCGGATTAGGGCTTTTAATGCCCACCATGCTGTTGTCCGGGTTCATTTTCCCCCGTGAAAGCATGCCGAAAGTATTGCAGTACATCGGTAATATAATTCCGGCTTCCTGGTTCAACCCGATTGTGAAAGGAATTATGATCAAAGGTGTGGGTTTGGAGGCCTTGTGGACACACACGATTATTTTGGGTCTAATGGCGCTTGTTTTTCTGGTGTTGAGTTTGAAAAATTTTAAAGACCGATTGTAGAAGCCATGGAACAACTTCCGCCTAAAAGAATTCTGGGAATCGACCCCGGTACCAACGTGCTGGGTTTTGCATTGATTGATGCGGATAAAAAACATATCCGGGTGATTGAAATCGGTGTGGTCACGTTTGCCCATATCAGCGACGATGCCACCGTAAAACTGCGTTATATTTTTGAACAGGTGCAAGACATTATTCAACAACACCAACCATCGGAAATGGCTATTGAAGCGCCTTTTTTCGGCAAAAACGTTCAATCAATGCTTAAACTAGGCAGGGCGCAAGGCGTTGCCATCGCAGCCGGCATGGTGAACGGACTGGTGATCACGGAATATATGCCGAAAAAAATCAAACGGGCGGTTACCGGCAATGGAAACGCTTCGAAAGAGCAGGTGGCCGGCATGTTGGAAAATATTTTAAAAACTAAACTGTCTGAAAAATACTTCGATGCAACCGATGCGTTGGCAACCGCTCTTTGCCATTGGTATCAATCCTCCGGCCCTTTGGCGTCGGGGAAAAAGAACTATTCCGGCTGGAATGCGTTTTTAAAAGACAATCCCCAACGGAAAGGTTAGCAGTCATTAACTTTTCTGCAACACCGCACTAGCCCCTGATTCACGTAATTTTGCGCAAACTCTCAACCATTTACTTATTTTCATGAAAAAATCGTTGCTTTTCTTTTTCCTGTTGCCTGCCATGATGTGGGCACAGGGCAATAAACCTGCCGCCGCCAAAAAACCAAGCGGAAATGTTACCCTCATTTGCCGAGTGTATGGCGTGCCAACCAATTTGGACAGCTTGTATGTGTACGAAAACATGGGCCTGGCAAACAAGATCGTCGCCCGTGGCGGCCGCCGGCCGGTTGATAGCGCCTACGTGCTTACAGTGCCTATGTCGGCGCCTAAAATGTACCTGGTAGGCAGCAGTGAACAATCTATGGCCAAAGTAATTCTCGGCGAAGAAAAAGAAGTGACCCTTTGGGGTAACAGCCAGTTTATGAACAAAGCCCGAACAGTCAATTCCGCTGCCAACAAAAATTTCGAAGCCGTACAAACGCGTGTTAACCAACTTCAGGAACAAAGCACCTTGTCGCGTACCCAATTCAACATGGCAACGGGCGCCGCACGCACCAAAGCGCAGGAAAACCTGGCAGCACTTGGCAAAGCGAAAGAAAAATACCTCGATTCGTTGAAAAAAGTAAACCAGATGTTGTGGCGCTATGCCAGCCTGAAACTCAGCCCCGACCACGAAGGGCAAGCCGGTATCGGAGAAGCAGAATTTTATGGCATGAACTATTTCAAATACGCCGACCTTAAAGACAAAGGATTTGACGACATGCCGGAGGTGTTCAGCGCTTTTGAAGCCTACACGGCAACCCTTATTAATATGGGCACGCCACATGCCACGGCCATTGCTATGGCTGAAAACAAATTGAAGGAATTGCCTGCCGGCAGCCCTACCTACCGCAGGGCATTAGGCGGCATCATTTCTACCTTGAAAACAACCAATAGTCCGGAATACGTTACCCTGACTAAAAAATACATCGATCAGTTCCGCAACGATAACCTGGGTGAAATCCCGCGCCTTGAAATGGATGTTCGCCGCGCAGGAACCTATGTAACAGGTATCGAAGCGCCGGAACTTGCCGGCATGACGCCCGACAGCAGCAATTTTTCCCTCACCCAATTGCGCGGCAAAGTGGTGATGATCGACTTCTGGGCAAGCTGGTGCGGCCCCTGCCGTAAGGAAAATCCCAACGTAGTAGCCAATTACCACAAATACAAAGATAAAGGTTTCGATATCCTGGGCGTCAGCCTCGACCGTGATATGGGCGCCTGGCGGAAAGCCATCGCCGCCGACGGGCTACCCTGGCATCATATCAGCGATCTGAAAGGCTGGCAAAGCGCTCACGCTGCCCTTTATTCCGTTACATCAATTCCACAAACCCTGCTGCTCGACCGCGACGGCAAAATCATTGCACGTAATCTGCGTGGCGAAGCACTGGGCCAAAAATTGAAAGAACTTTTTGGAAGTTAATGAATAATGATGAATGATGAATGATGAATGATGAATGATGAATGATGAATGATGAATGATGAATATATGGAAGAGTCTGGATACAAAGCATTTGGCTAAAAGACTCTAATTTAAAATATTCATCATTCATCATTCATCATTCATCATTATTTATTCCACTTTGGAAAACTTGACCGGAGAGTCGGGTCTCAAAAACAATACACCCGTGGTACAAACTGTATCACCGGGCTGAATGCCATCCGTAATTTCAATCATTCCCGATTGACGAACGCCGGTTTTTACCGTTATAAACTGCGCTTTGCCACCCTTTGTTACAATTACTTTTTTGTCCCTGGCTTGAGGAATAACCGCCTGATTAGGAATCATTAATGCTTGGGGTTTATTGTTTAGCGTCAGACTGACCTCTGCGAATGCGCCGGGGAGCAGGCCGTGGCTATCGCGCACCAGCGCGCGTACGAGCAGGTTGCGCGCGTCCGAGGAAATTGTCTGTTCGGTTGCAACTACAGTGGCATTGTGCGTTGAGGCGCTGCCTTCCACCTTGAATTCGACGTTTTGTCCAACCCGAATCAGTTGGCTGTATTTTTCCGGAATACTGAAATCCAGTTTGAGGCCGGCGTTGGCACGGATGGTTGTAACAACGGTGGCCGGTGTGACATAAGCGCCGGGACTTAAGCGACGCAAGCCGATGATGCCGGTGTAAGGCGCGCGTAATTCAGTTTTGGCAATATTGATGCGCACCAGTTCCATATCTGTTTTAAGGGTTTGTACGCTCAATACCGCCAGGTCGTATTCTTGCTGGCTGACGCCTTTCACCTTTAACAACTCACCCAGACGTTGTTCCGTAATTTCCGCTTGTTTGAGTTGCGTTTCCAGTTTCCGGTACTGAGCCTGTAGATCTTCGTCAAATATTTTGAGCAGCAGATCGCCTTTTTGAACGGTGCGTCCTTCGGGTAGGTTTAATCTAACCACTCGTCCTGATGCCTCTGGATGAAGTTCCGTTTCTTCGGCCGGAACGATTGCCCCGGCGGCAGTAACGGATTCTGCCAATTGAGTGGCTTTGGCTATATAGCCTTCAACGGCAGCTACGGTGAGTGATGCTCCACCGCTGGGTGGGCTGGCAGCGGGTTTGGCGCCTTTTTCACATGCCTGGAGCATGATAAGGAATAATACAAAGGCAACGAGTTGTTTCATGTGTATGTTGGATTTATACATGATCAGTTTTTAATACCGGGCTAATCAACAATAATTACTTTTTTCAACAGCCTCAAACCAATTGAAATTTCAACGGCAGTATTTCGAATACGTTGTTCTTCGATGTTATAAACGTACCCGGGATTACACAAATCGATGACATTCAGAATCGGGCTCTGGCGGTATTGAGTGGTAACATCCGGATGGATAGAAAGTTGTATCTGACCGCCAACCAGTTCCGACAATTTGAACTCAAGCCCTCCGCCAACGGAAAAGCCGCCCATCCAACGTTGTACGCCCGACATAAAAGGATATTGTGCGCGGTTGCAGGACGTCTCGTTATTAAGCTCATCGATGTTGGTGTTCAGGGTATAATCAACCCGGATACCGCCGTAATAAAAGTATTTGGTATTACCGGATACGCCGAAATCGAACCGTTGTTTGGCGCCCAAAACAAGTGAAAGGTTGTTAAATTTGAACCGCTCGGTGTACAAACCACCTGGAAACCCGGAGTTGATGTTGTAATAACGAAATCGCAAAGCGCTTCCTTTAACGTGATATCCAATTTGCATTAAAAATGAATAACGATCGTCGTCGTTGTTGATCGATTCCATCCCGAAGGAGGCGTGGTACTGAAACAAAGGTTCCCGGTTATAACTATTGTCCCATTTCTGCAGTCCGGCTGTGGGGCCTGCACTAAATACGTACGCGGTGGATTGGCCGTAGTTTCGTCCAAAACACACAATAAATAAAGTAGTCGTTATAAAAAATCTAATCATTGCTCCGTTTTTGTGGCGAAAATAACCAAGGATTCAGAATACCAACCGGAAATGACAGAAGAGTACGCTAAACTTCGTTATTTTTGTGCGTCTATCCAATATACCAAATACACGCTATGACTAGAATCGACAACGCCCTCACGGTTACATTTGATACATTTGAGTACGAGCGCCCCGACCTGCATGCCATCGCCGGCACTTTCGAAAAGCTTCTGGAATCTTTTTACAAAGCCGCCTCAGCAGCATCGCAACTCCAGATATTGCAACAGTTAAATGCCTTGCGTGAAGAATTCGGAGCCATGTACAACCTCTGCCTGGTTCGGCATACATGCGATACTACCGACCCATTTTTTGAACAGGAAAACCAATACTTCGACGAAACCATTCCAGAATTTGACGCTCTAAACACGCGGTTTTACGAAGCACTCTTGCATTCTCCTTTCAGAAAAGAACTGGAGGATGCACTTGGCAGTCAGTTATTTACCCTGGCTGGCCTGGCTGTAAAAACTTTTAAACCTTCCATTTTGGAAAGTTTGCAAGCTGAAAATGCTTTGAGTACAGAATATACCAAGCTAAAGGCCCAGGCGCGTATTGATTTTGAGGGTGAAACCTATAACCTGAGCAGCATTTTGCCCTTGGAGTTGTCAGACAATCGCGAAACGCGGAAAAAAGCGGCGGATGCTAAATGGTCGTTTTACGCTTCCAACTCAGAAAGCGTAGAGCAAATTTTCCATGATATGGTACGCTTGCGCCATGAAATCGCGCTGAAATTGGGGTACAATAATTTTGTCGAAGTGGGATACGCACGTATGCGCCGCTCCGACTATACCCCGGAGATGGTAGCCAATTTCAGAAAGCAGGTCAGGGAAGTAATTGTTCCACTCGCTTCCGAGCTGTATGAACGGCAACGCAAGCGGCTGGGCATTGACCGGTTGAATTATTACGATGAAGAATATAAATACCCTTCAGGAAATCCGAAACCGATTGGCACACCCGATGAAATTGTAGAAAACGCTGCACAAATGTACCGGGAATTAAGCCCGGAAACCGACCGTTTTTTTCAATTCATGCTGGAAACTAACCTGATGGATCTGGTAAACCGCGATGGAAAAGCAACGGGTGGCTATTGTACCTACATCAGTAAATTCGGAGCACCTTTTATTTTTTCCAACTTTAACGGTACCAGTGGCGACATTGATGTGCTCACCCATGAAGCGGGGCATGCCTTTCAAGTGTGGAACAGCACCCATTTCCCATTTGAAGAATATCATTGGCCAACCAGCGACGCAGCGGAAATTCACTCCATGAGTATGGAGTTTTTTACCTGGCCCTGGATGCATTTGTTCTTTGGCGCCGACAAAGCGAAATACCATTTCATGCACATGGCAGGCAGCATCCAGTTTATTCCATACGGCGTAGCGGTGGATGAATTCCAGCATATCGTGTATGAAAACCCGGAAATGACCCCGGAGGAGCGCAATGAAGCCTGGAGGAACCTTGAGAAGATTTATTTGCCACAACGCAACTACGAAGACAACGAACACCTTGAAGCAGGCAAATACTGGCAAAAACAAAACCATATATTTAATTCTCCGTTCTATTACATCGATTACACGTTGGCTCAAATTTGCGCATTTCAGTTTTGGGCCAAAGATCGCCGGAACCACGATGACGCATGGAACGATTACCTTGAATTGTGCAAAGCCGGCGGCAGCCACTCCTTTCTGCAATTGGTTAAACTGGCTAACCTGCGTTCTCCGTTTGAAAACGGCTGCGTCGAAAGTGTGGTCGGTGAAATCCGGGCCTTTTTGAACAGTGTTGACGATTCGAATTTTTAAATGAACAATTCCCAAACAAGCATGACGCGCCTGATCATCCTCCTTGTACTTTTTATAGCAAGCTCGTTTACTTCATTTCACCAGCCGCCTACCATCAAGCTGGCCTTGTTGAAATACAGCGGTGGCGGCGACTGGTACAACGATGTCAACTCCCTTAAAAACCTTGCAAAATTTTGCAACGACAACCTGCGAACCAATTTCGATCTGGAATACGCAACCGTCGAGCCGGGCAGCGCTGAAATTTTTAACTACCCCATCACCTATGCCACCGGGCACGGCAACATGCTGTTCAGCGACCTGGAAGCGCGCAACATGCGCGCCTATCTGGAAGGAGGCGGTTTTCTTATCCTGAACGACGACTTCGGGTTGGACCCCTTTGTACGGCCAACGATGAAAAAAGTATTTCCGGAGCTGGATTTTGTAGAACTTCCTTTTTCACATCCAATCTATCACCAGAAATACAAATTCAGCAACGGCGTGCCCAAAATTCACGAACACGATGGCAAACCCGCTCAAGGATTCGGACTGATCTATCAGGGCCGTCTGGTTTGTTTTTACAATTTCGAAACCGACCTTGGCGATGGCTGGGACGATGTGCACAACGACCCTCAGGAATTACGCAACAAAGCCTTGCAAATGGGCGCCAATATTGTGCAGTTTGTGTTCGGGCAGTAAACCTATCGCACCGGGCAACCTGACACGTTGAACAATTCGCCAACTGACGACAATCACACCTGCCGGACTTTCCAAGCTCCGTCATTCATTGCATCTTTACCCGATGAAACGCCGTGCAATTGGCCTCTTTTTTCTGTGTACCATGTCCATTCAGGTGTTTTATAACCTGGGAGTGCTGACGTATTGGGCGCTTAACCGGGCCTATATTGCCAGCGAATTGTGTGAAAACAGAAACAACCCTGATTTGCATTGTGAGGGGAAATGTTACCTCAAAAACAAACTGGCCGACCTGCCTAAAGACGTTTCCTCCAACCATGAAACAGCGCCAACCTTTCAAAAAGGCATCGAACTGGCTTTGTTCCCTGAATCCCCTTACCCACTGCTCACCCATTGCATGGTCAATCAACCGGTGCAGATATTAGCTGAGCCGCCTTGCCCATTGCTTCAAGGGTACGACGCTGAAATTTTTCACCCTCCTGCACTGCCCAGCTGACTCCCAATTTTTCACGTTAAAATCAGCTTTCCCCCAACCAAGGTGCGCCGCGCAGCAGCGGCATCACCTGTCGGTCATTATCTCCATTTTTCACATTTCAATTAAAAACAATGAAACAATTTAAAATACTGCTCTTCGCATCATTGCTGACTTTTGCCTTCAACGCTTGTCACGACCACGATTCAGACGATACCACGGCGCCTGAAATTACCCTTGAAGGGCCAACCTCCGCCGATGTGATCAGTGGCGCAGTGCGCATTCACGGGCATGTTACGGACGAAAGCCTGCATGAAATGAGTATTGTTGTCACCAAAGACGCCGGCGCAACCGAGGTGTTTAAAGCAACACCAACCGTGCACGATGAAACGGATTACCATTTCGATGAGTCATTCACCCCTAGCGGCTTAACCGGCGAAATTCCACTGACGCTTACGATCACGGTAGAAGATCACGGAGGAAATTCAAATGTAAAAACGGTGGTGTTTAAGGTAAAACCGTGAGAATTTGAATATCGAATGTCGAATTTCGAACACCGAATTTCGAAGGAGGGCTGATCAAAAAAACATGGAATTCACAACCATTTTAACTTCAAACTTCCTTCGGAATTCGGTGTTCGATATTCGACATTCGGTGTTCAATTCCTTCTTTCGAGGCAACTTTTCCACGTACTTTTGCGCCTTGAAAGAATCATTCCGAATATGAAACAACTGATTGAGTGCGTACCCAATTTTTCTGAAGGGCGCGATGCAAATACCATCAAACAGATTACCGATGCCGTAGAGGCAGTAGAAGGTGTAAAATTATTGGACGTCGACCCGGGTAAAGCGACCAACCGTACGGTGGTGACTTTTGTCGGAGAGCCGGAAAAAGTGGTTGAAGCGGCGTTTCAGGCGATCAAAAAAGCTTGTGAAGTGATCGATATGCGTACGCACACGGGTGAGCACCCGCGTATGGGCGCCACGGATGTTTGTCCGCTCATTCCAATTTCCGGAATCAGCATGGAAGAAACTGCTGAATGGGCACGTCGCCTGGGTGAGCGAGTGGGTCGGGAATTAAACCTGCCCATCTACCTCTACGAATCGGCAGCCAGCACACCTGAAAGAAAAAACCTGGCCGATATACGCGCCGGCGAATACGAAGGCCTGCCTGAAAAATTAGCCAACCCAATTTGGAAGCCGGATTTTGGTCCGGCTGCTTTCAACCCTAAAAGCGGCGCAACGGTGGTTGGCGCCCGCGATTTTTTGATTGCATACAATATCAACCTGAACACCACTTCCGTTCGGAGAGCCAACTCTGTTGCCTTCGACGTCAGGGAAAAAGGAAGGGTGATCAACGATCCAAAAACCGGCAAACCGGCGCTGGACGAGTCTGGCGAACCGCTTCGACAGCCAGGGTGGTTGAAAGGCGTAAAAGCCATTGGCTGGTTCATTGAAGAATACGGCATCGCTCAGGTGTCGATGAATATTACCGACATCCGGGAGGTACCTTTACACGAGGCTTTTGAAGCCTGCCATAAAAGCGCCGACAGCCGCGGCATGCGCGTCACCGGCTCAGAATTGGTTGGGTTAGTGCCTTTGCGGGTGATGCTGGATGCCGGCAAATATTTTTTGAAAAAGCAGCAAAGAAGCGTTGGAGTAAGCGAAAGCGAATTGATCAAAATTGCCGTGAAATCGATGGGGCTTGATGAACTCACACCCTTCGACCCGCAACAAAAGATCATCGAATACAACCTTGAAAAAAGCAACAACAATGTTTCTAAGCAACTGATTGCTAAAGATTTACGCGCTTTTGCCGAAGAAGCGGCCAGCGAAAGCCCTGCACCCGGAGGAGGCTCCGTCAGCGCTTATGTGGGTACGCTTGGCGTTTCTTTAGCCACCATGGTTGCCAACCTGAGCAGCCATAAACGCGGCTGGGACGAGCGATGGGAACACTTCTCCAACGCTGCCGAAAAAGGCCAGCAATTGAAAGATGCTTTGTTGCGTTCAGTGGATGAAGACACCGATGCTTTCAATCTGATCATGGCGGCATTCGGAATGCCCAACACAACCCCGGAGGAAAAAAGCGCACGCAAAGCAGCTATACAATCAGCCACCAAAACAGCCATTGAAGTGCCGCTGAAAGTGATGCGCCTGGCGCTGGAATCAATGCCGCTCATCCGGGATATGGTGGTGGAAGGAAATCCGAATTCCGTTACCGATGCGGGTGTAGGCGCTTTGTGCGCACGCACGGCTGCTTATGGGGCTTACCTGAATGTGAAGGTGAATGTAAGCGGGCTTACTGATAAAACGTTTGCAGAACAGGCCGTAAAAGAGAGCGAGGAAATTTTGCAAAAAGTATTGTCCATGGAAGCGGAGATTATTGGATTAGTGCAGTCGAAACTCTAGAAATGAATTGAATATGATAAATCCCATTCAAAAAAGCCTGTTCCAGCTTTGCTGCCTGCTGTTTGCAGGCCTGCTTACCTTGTCGTGCAACAAAGACAACGGGCTACCGCCCGGCTTCCCGGTATTGTACCGCCAGGATTTTATCATTCCTGTCGGGCTGAGTGAGTTCCAAGTGCATCATTTTCAATTGCAAAACATATCAACCCGGTATTTGCAGGAACTGACCGATCATAGTAAAACCGACGCCGACATTTTAGGATTCACCACCAGCAAAGCGTCGTTGACAGGAATTTACGGCGATTCCGACCTCGATTTTATCGACCAGGTTTCGCTCAGGGTGTATGATGAAGCCGACCCCAACGACTATATAGAAATCGCATACAGGTACCCGGTGCCCTTTGAACCCGGGAACACCCTTCCTTTGATTCCTTCCCTGGCCGACTCCAAACGGATGTTCAGTAAATCCCGGATTTCCATCGACATTGTAATCTGGCTGCGCAAAATCACGCCGGTGGAAAATGAAATGCGCCTCGACCTGGAAATGTGGGCGCAGATTTGATTAATTGTCTTAAAAAACACGGCATTCAAACTACCTTTGCGAAGTTATTGAGCATCAAATAAATCTTTCCCGATATGCCGACGCCGGCAGCGCGGGACTTAAATCAATGTACTTTGCCCATGGATGTCCTGACCAATCCTTCCGCTGCCGATACGTTTCCAATTAACGGCACCGACCACCTCGAATTTTACGTAGGAAACGCTAAACAAAGCGCAATGTATTACATGGCCGCACTCGGCTTTGATATGGTGGCGTATTGCGGTCCTGAAACCAAAGTATACGACCGCGTAAGCTATGTGCTGCAGCAAAATAAAGTGCGCATCGTACTCACAGCATCCCTTCAGCCAAACACTGAAATTGCCAAACACGTCGCACTGCACGGCGATGGCGTGAAGGTTTTGGCCCTATGGGTCGATGACGCTGAAACGGCCTATCGCACCGCTATCGAACGTGGCGCTGAATCCGCATTCGAACCTAAAACCATCCGCGACGAACATGGAGAAGTGACGTTGGCATCCATCAAAACATACGGCGATACCATTCACACTTTTGTGCAACGAAACAAATACAATGGCGCGTTTATGCCCGGTTATGAAGCGCGCAGTAATCCATACCCATCCAAGTCGGTAGGTTTGCAGTATGTCGACCACTGCGTGGGCAACGTAGAATTAGGCGCCATGAACAAATGGGTGAAATTCTACCAGGATGTAATGGGCTTCAAACTGCTGATTACCTTTGATGACAAAGACATTTCAACGGAATACACGGCGCTCATGTCGAAAGTGGTAAGCAATGGAAATGGTTATATCAAGTTTCCGATCAATGAACCGGCAAAAGGCAAAAAACGCAGCCAGATCGATGAATACCTCGATTTCTATCACGGACCGGGTGTGCAACATATTGCCGTAGCTACCAACGACATCATCGCTACGGTGGGCCAAATGCGTGATAATGGTGTCGATTTTCTGTATGTGCCTGAAACCTATTACGACGATGTGCCCGAGCGCGTGGGAGAAATTGAAGAAAACCTGGAGGATATCAAACGCCTGAACATCCTCGTCGACCGCGACGAAGACGGCTACCTGCTTCAGATTTTCACCAAACCGATTCAGGATCGCCCCACCGTGTTTTTTGAAATCATTCAACGCAACGGCGCCAAATCTTTCGGTAAAGGCAATTTTAAAGCCCTGTTCGAAGCTATTGAGCGGGAACAGGAGTTGCGGGGTACACTTTAGACATGTAGGGTGGCCAATAATTTCCTACATGAAAACCAAAGACAATTGAGTATCAAACCATCATATTTTACCATCCTATTGACGGCTGTGTGTTTGAGCACAGGTTGTCACCGGCATCTTCAAACATCAGTTAAAATGGCCAATTTCAAGATTCCTTTTGAGCAAAACGACAACCGGACGCTTACATACGACGAAGCTATTTCATGTTACGAACAACTTGCCGCAGCATATCCAGACAAAGTTCAGTTTAAAGCGGTTGGCAGCACAGACAGTGGAAAACCCTTGCACGTAGCCGTCGTTTCTGCCGATGGGGAATTCGACCCGGCGCACATTCGGCAATCCGGTCGCCGTATCCTGCTGATTAACAACGGCATCCACCCGGGTGAGCCCGAAGGAATTGATGCAACGGTGATGTTGCTGCGCGATTACCTGGCCAAACCTGAAGTATTTCAAAAATGGCTTGAAAAAATGGTGATCGTGGTTATTCCGGTGTACAACGTCGACGGATGCCTGAACCGGAATTCATTCAGCCGAGCCAATCAGGAAGGACCGGAAGCCTATGGGTTCAGGGGCAATGCACGGAATTACGACCTGAACCGCGATTTTATCAAATGCGATTCACGCAATGCCCGCAGCTTCAATCAGATTTTTACTACCTGGAGCCCGGATATTTTCGTCGACAACCACACCAGCAACGGCGCCGATTATCAATATGTGATGACCCTGATTGCGACCCAGCACAATAAACTGGAAGCTCCCCTGGGCGATTTGTTGCAAAAAACCATGTTGCCGGAACTGTATGCCGGCATGACTCAAAAAGGATGGGATATGATTCCATACGTGGATTCACCCGGCGAAACCCCCGACTCCGGCATTGCAGGTTTTTGTGATTACGGTCGTTATTCCACCGGTTATGCAGCCCTTTGGAATACGATTGGATTCATGCCGGAAACCCACATGCTAAAACCCTTCAAAGACAGGGTTTGGAGTACCTATGCTTTTATGGAAGTAGTGATGCAATTCGTTGCCGGCCACGCGGCGGAAATTGGTCGCGCGCGCGCAGAGGCGTTCGAACGTACACGCACGAAAAAAACGTTTGAACTGGATTTTGCCATGGATCAAAAGCAATTCGACATGATCGAATTCAAAGGATACGCGGCGAAATACAAACCCTCCGAGGTGAGTGGATTGCCACGTTTGTGGTATGATCGTTCGGAACCTTACACCAAAAAAATTCCGTATTACAACTACTTCAGTCCATCTGTAACGGTTGAAAAACCGGTAGCCTATATTATCCCACAGGCCTGGGAGCATGTGATCGAACGCCTGCGCATCAACGAAGTGGAAATGACGCCGCTGGAAAAACAAGTGGATCTTGAAACCGAAACCTATTTTATCCGTGATTTTAAAACCCGCAATGCCTGGGAAGGCCACTATTACCACAGTGGCGTTCAACTGGAAAAAAAGGTGATGAAACGCACCTTCGAAGCCGGCGACATGATGGTGTATGTGAACCAAAATGCCAACCGTTATATCATGGAAACCCTGGAGCCTAACGCGCCGGATTCCTGGTTCGCCTGGAATTTTTTCGAACCCATTCTCATGCAGAAAGAATATTTTTCAGCCTACGTGTTCGAAGACCTGGCGGCGCAATTTTTAAAAGAAAACCCGGCGGTAAAAGCAGAGTTGGACGCTAAACGAAAAGCCGAACCCGATTTCGCAGCCGATGCCATGAAACAACTGGATTGGGTTTACCGCAAGTCGCCGTGGTATGAACCATCACACCGGATGTACCCGGTTGCCAGGCTGATGAAATGAGGTCCTGTGTTTATTATTTAAACTGACTATCGGCATATTGTACAGAGAGGCGGAACCTGGGTTTTGGCGGTTAAACAAAGGTTAGGCCTCTTCGAGGCCACTTTCCATGTCGACTTTGTGTTACAAAGGTTGGGCCTCTTCGAGGCCGTAGGTAAACCGCCGGAATTGCCATAATTGATAGTTTA
>JAEUUR010000319.1 GCA_016787465.1 Saprospiraceae bacterium
TAATTCAGGATTCTGCGCGTTTAGGTTCAACAGGGCTTCACTGGTTGCTACATAAACGTCGCAAACGGTTGCTCCGCAAACTGCCTGGGTTTTTTCACGCGTTTGCAAGGAAACAATTTTGTCAGCGCAACCTGCCGGGTCGTCGTATCGAACACTGAAGGTAAAAGTCAATACAGCATTGGCGGGTAAGTTCGTAGGCAGAGGCAACCGCAGCAATTGGCCGATAGTTTGAGGCGGGCCGGCAGGCGCATTGGCGCCTGCGGTGTATGAACCGCTCACATAGGAAGTTCCTGCCGGAAGTGTGATGTAAATGCTGTCGCCATTCATCGGAACGCCGTCAAGCGCAATACTGGCGGAAAGTTCTACGGTTTGACCACACCCAACTACTGCCTGCGGGTCGGAGAAGTTCAGGTTGGCGATGGCAGAGGTGGCAGGTACGACGCCATTAATGCCAATCGGCTCGCCTGGTTTGCGCAGTACATTGGATGAAATGCCGCATGGCTGTTCGGCCTCTGCGCCATATACCGGTTGTGCATTGGCAACAGCGCCGCAGTTCGCTTGAACTTTAAAAAGAATTCGAAGCGCATTCAGCGGTTCCTGTGCGAAAGAAACAAGGCCATTTTGTGCTAATTGGGATGACACGGCTTCCGGATCGAAACGCCATACATTGCCGGGTAATTGCACCGGATCCGGCATGGAAATCGGCACACCGACACCGGCAGGGTAGGAGAGCCTGGAACTTCCGGGTACGACCACAAATCCTTGAGGTAGCTTAACAGTTGGCACTATATCAAATGCCGAGCCTTCGTTGGCGTTGGAAATTTCAAATTCAAAATCGCCAGATGGGGTACAAAGTGGAATGGATGTCTGTTCTTTCGTAATCTCAAGTTCCAGTTCCGGCGATTGCGGACGAATTTCAACGGTTCCGGAAAATTCACCGCAGGTTACAGCCTGGGTATTAAACACCGGCGCACAATTCCATCCATATCGGTAGGTTACAATAAACGGTCCACAACTCCTGCTTTTTGCTGTTACTCTGAAAAACGGCTGGGCAAACGAAGGCATCGAATCAAGTTGATACACCCCTCCAACCTTAGGCACAGGCACCAGGTTGGGCGGATCGACCAAAAACAACTCCACATCATACAGGTTGTTGTTCGATTCAATCACCATCCACGTGTTATAGGCAGTGAGCGGAGAACTATTCCGAAGAGTGAAATTCAAGGTTACATCATTGCCGTTGATAGTGACCACATCATTCCCGATGTTGAAAAAATCAATCTGAGGGCTTCCGCTGATGTATCCGTTCGGATTTGGAATGTGATATTCCCAATCTCTTGGTTTTCTGAAACACTCATTCACAAACTCCAGGCCCAGATTGGTTCTTCCAAACTTGGTTCCATTATATCCACAGGTAGTATCAAACTGGGTACTTATCACAAATGAAAAACCTTCATCCAAAGGATCTTCAAAAAACGGATTTAAATCAACGGTTAAAGAATCGCCGGCAATGCCGGGAGTAAGGCTTACATCGCTAAATACCGGAACCGACTCCTGTAAGTTAAGGCTTTTTAATTTGGTGGCAATCAATTGAACTGCCGTTGGTAAACTGTAGGAATAACTGGTCACCTTTGCCAATGGCCTTACTTCAAAAGGAAACAGGTTTTCACGTGCAAGCCGGATTTCATACCGGAATGGCGCCAGTTCGACGGACTCATCACAGGGTGAAATAACTTGTGCTGCCGGGTTGATATCTTCCACATAACCTGAAAACTGTCGGAGCGGTTTGACGGTGCAAAAATCCTCCAGCTCCCACGAGAAAGTTTTTGAATTATCACACACTGACGTTCTGAAATTGATCAACGGCGGCTGGTTTCCCGCAGGCGGTGTGAAATTGCTTTTGAATTTATAGTCCATCTGGAAAAACAGCGAATCACCGGCTGTAATCGAAAAACCGCCGGGCAGACAGCCGTTTGCAATAGAATTTGCCACCGAAAAACTGTACCCATCGAACATGTTGGCTATGACGTCGAGGATGAAAGGTGGGCGTATGTTGGGTTGCGCCACTGACACCATGTGCTGGTCAGATCGAATGGGCGGTACACCCAAATCGCAGGTAAAGGTTTGACCACCCGCTTTTTTGATAATTACCTTGCTGCCAAGGAATTTAGTAGTATCGTAATTGGTAAACAGATAACCAGGCAAGCCAAATACCATATCGTACGCATCACCTTGATATTCATTGAGCGGCTTGTTGAAATCAGACGCCATGGATTCCATAAACAAACGGTAATCCACCGTACTGAGGCTGCCTGTGATGACAGCCAATTTAAATTCGTTGCGCATGGTATCTCCCAGCATAAAACGACCAAGGTTGATGTTGGGGCCGGAGGCTAGGCTATTGTTATCCGCTTGGCGGTTGTTATCCGCATCCTGGAGCCCTCGGTTCACCCTCCAGGAATTGAAATCAGTTGTCACCACCAAGTCGGAGCTTCCACCGGCGCCACCACCGCCGCCGCCACCGCCACCGCCGCCATTACAGTTGTCGTCAACAACCATAATGAATTCATCGCAAAAAGTAATGCCGCAATCAGGTGTGGCGTCTGGTGTGAGAGAAATGGTACTCAGACAGGATACTTTCAACTCGCAACCACCGCAATCCGAAGGGGGCGGATACGCTGTGTAACTATACCCCCGTGGAGGTACATTGGGAACGCTTGCTTCGCAGGGTAATCCCTGCATACAATTATACCGGATACAAATTTCATCAGAAACAGAATCCTTCGTGAACGGCAGATCGAATACTGCCCGGATCAACGTGCTACCGCTCGTCGGATCGACGGTAACTTCATATTCCAGCGGGGTTTGATTATCAAGGTTGAAGCCGCAACTTGGATCCCATTCCAAACCTTTGGGAAGCTCCAAATGGATTTGTAAAACGCCTGTATCAACCAGCAATCGTTGAGATTGAATCCAGTATTTGAGCGAATAGGTGGAATCGTCTTCCATACATTTCCCGATATTAAAATCGATGGAAGAACGAACCCGGAGGAATAGGGTGTCCGGGAAAAAATTCACAATACCCGTGGTTGATACATTGGGCGGACAAGCTTTGTTGTATGCAAACGCAACGCGCATCGCGGGATAAAACCCAAGGCAAGCGGGTTGACAAAAATAAGAGTCAAATCGAAGCCTGACTGTATCATTCGGTGGTACGGTTGGAATGACGGCTACAACATCCACCATGTATTGACTTATGTTGCAACTGGCAAGCAAGGTTGGCTGAAATGAAAAAATATCAGCCGAAGTCCACACAGCGCCGCCATTGCTCCATTCAAAGCTGTTTACATCAAAGCCCATGAACGACGTGTCGATGGTGTAAACGTCGACGAGCACATTGTTAGCAGGCAGTTGTCCATTGTTGATGATGAGAATTTCCTGAATGGATGGGTCGGCGCCGCAAAAACTGTTTGGGCTGCCGTAAATGGGTTGAAATACGAGGTTAGGGTTTTGATTGGAAGGCAAAATGGTGATCTGGGCGGCAATGCTATCTGTACGGCAGGTAGTGTTTCCGCAGCCCCAACCGATAATGATATCTGATTTGGTGGTAAATGAAGGAATGCCGCAACTGGTGACGGTAACCTTTTCGATGATGGTGATTTCGCCATCGGAACTTTCAAGTAAGTCGTCGCCATCGCCGAACGCCGTAAAAAAACTACCGGGAATTTCGCCGGTGAATAGGGTGGCTGCATTGTTTTGATTCACTCCGCCCTGTAGCTCAATGGTGATACCACTTTGGTGCTGATCCCTGAAAGTCAGCGACTGGATAGGGCCCAGGCGCGTATTTTTCAGTTTGATGGTACGAAGGATCATATCGCCTTGCATGGCATTTACAACAGCAGGAGTTACTGAAACAATATTGGCAAGGCCGGTTTCGATGATATAACTATTCGAAGTTAACTGCTTGGAACCGCCTGCATAGTTGGCTGTGATACTGTTTGAAAATTGCTGACCAGAGTTGATCGCATTTACCAGCGCACAGCCGGCGCTAACGCTCAAACTGAGGTTAGCAACAGAGCCTCCTGCAAGATCCGCCAAAGCGAAAACGGGGGCGTTCAGGTTGGCAATATTGAATTCTGTTGCGCCAGTAACTGAGCCTGGTTCATAAGTGACTCCAGTCGGGAAAACGATGCTCACCCGAAGGGTGGTTGCTGCCGGGCTCCCAGCACCGTTTTGGATGGTGATGGTCATTTGGTCGACACCACACACGTACAATTCATCCGGGTTTTGTGTGGAAAGTGCCAGGTTTTGGGCTGAAATGCTGCCTGCGAAGCTAAAAAACAAACAGCAGCTTAAAAGGCAAAGACGAGTAACGATTTGCATTCGGGCGATCTTTGTGTCAGTGACTAAATTTGATTGGCGCGCCTAAAGTACCTAACTTAGGCTAATACGCAAGAGAAATTTAGTAGAATGACGCATCCGGGCAACAATTGCGCTGCCTGATCGTACGAATGTATTTTGTATCAATGTTTGGTGTACTCTGCCGGAATATGCAGGTGTGAAAATGAAAACACCCGAATAAAAAGCGCTGTAACAAACCGTATTGACATCAGCATTGATTTTTTGAAGTATCAGACACCTGAATGAACTGGATGGGAAGAGTTGGTTGGGGCGCGGGGCGAACACTGAACCAGGATTGCTGAACAGACAAGCTATCGGTTTACCACGTCCCTGGCAAACAAAATTTTTGGCTTCCAGTACGTGGATGTACTGACGTTTTCAACAATTACCCCTCTGCTTGTCGTGCTGTGCACACAGGTAATGCCGTCTTTGTCCCTTTTTACAACCAACCCGACGTGCTGAATCTTTTTTTCATTTTCACCAAAAAAGATCAAATCCCCGGGAAGCGCATGGTCGAGTGGTATTTTTTTGCCCTCTGTTGCCTGAACGGATGAGGAGGGGGAAATGGTAACCCCAAATCCCCGCATGACGTAGGAAGTAAATCCTGAACAGTCAAAACCGGTGGTAGGGCTTTGACCGGCATATTTGTAGTTCACACCGACGAACTTTTTAGCATAGTCTGTAATTTCTAAACGACGGGAAGATACCGCCGAGGAACCGCCTGCTTTTGGCGTCGATTTTAAGGTTGAACAAGCGCTCAACAGTGCAACAAACAACAATAAGAAGGCGGATCTGAATGAATACTGCATGGTATGATACTTCACGCTGTTTGGTTTTGAAAATAGCCTGCGGCTAATGTATTTATTGACAGCGCTCAGTATTTAAAACCACCTTACGTTGCCTTTAATTTTGATACAAACACCACCTAAACGTGTGCCGCATATCAACCTGGATAAATTAGATTATTTTTTTAATTGTTTAACTAAATTAGTTATCAACAATCAAACAACCCAGTCACGAATTCTGTGATTTAAATGGCTTAAATTCAATCAGTTACTCATGGCGAAGCGCTTCCACCGGATCTAATTTCGCTGCCTTCACGGCCGGATAAGTGCCAAAAATAATACCTACCAGAATGGCCACCACACAAATCACAAAAAAGGTGTTCCAGGTAAGTACCGCCTGAAATGGAACTTCTACAAACAACCGGATAATGGGTATCACAGCCATGGCAAATCCTGCGCCAAGGATCAAGCCGACCATGCTTCCGAATGCGGCCACCGTAATCGATTCGGCAAGGAACAAACGCCGGATGTCGCCTTTGCGGGCGCCTACTGCCTTGCGAAGTCCAATTTCCTGCGTGCGTTCATTCACAGAAATCAACAAAACGTTCATAACGCCCACACCGCCAACCACCACCGAAATGCCAATAATTAAACCCATTACGATGCGGAAAATCAGAAACCCTTTTTGCGTTTGATCTACCCAAAATTCATTGGTCATCACTTCAAAATCCTTTTCGCCTTCCCCGAATTCCTGCTTGAGCCATGATTTGACTTGTTCTTTCATCACCGGCACATCTTCGGTTTTGCCAACTTCAAGGGTCATGTCGGGCGGCGACTTGTGCAGGTCGGTTTCAGACAACAATGAAATAGGCAGGTAGGCTGTTGGAGGCGCTTCCTGGCGCTTGTCTTTGACTACGCCTATCACTTTTACCGTGCTTCCAAAAGCTGAAAAAGTGCGACCCAATGTTTGGTTGTAATCATCAGAACCTGCAATCAATTTTGCCAGCCCGGCATTGATAAGTGCCACTGGTTCTTTTGCGCTGAATGCTGTAGCCGAAAAAAAATGGCCATGCGTGAGCGCTGTGTCGCCCTTAGGTGATTCTGTTACATACACCAAAACAGCTCCGATGGTACTATCCTGACCACTCACTTTCAGCTCCCGGTTAAATCGGTTGCTCAACATGCTGTTCACCAACATGGGCGCACTTGCTTTAAACCGTGCAAACCGTTCGTAATTCAATACCTGAAAGGTGTCTTTGCGAACGTAAATGTTATTGATGGTTTTATCAGTTTGTGTCTGAACACTGAGCATATTCACACTTGTATTCGATGAAATTTGCTCACGGGCGAGTTTTTCAAGTCCATCAATCAATGAAAAGGTAGCTACCAATGCGGCTACACCAATGACGATTCCCAATACGGAAAGAAAAGTGTGAAACAGGTTGGACCTGATATTTTGAAAGGCTAGGGCAAAAGATTGCAGGGTGTTTCTGAACATACGCT
>JAEUUR010000373.1 GCA_016787465.1 Saprospiraceae bacterium
AAACCCTGTAAATTTGGACGGTTGGCATTTGAGTGACTCCGGTGATCCGCTCAAATGGGCTTTCCCTTCCGGAACCACCATATCACCAGGCGGATTTCTGCTTGTTTGGGCCGACGACAAAAACAGCGGATTACATACCAACTTTAAACTTTCCGCCGATGGAGAAGGTTTGACCCTTTCCGACCCCGTCGGTGCAATTGTTGATGAAATTACCTTCGAAATCCAGGCTACAGATATTTCGCAGGGCAGAAAAACCGACGGCGACCCGGCTTGGGGTTATTTTACCCGTCCGACTCCAGGCGCGACAAATGCAGGAACACCTTTTTATGATGATTTCACCTTTCAGGCGCCTGTATTCAATATCAGCGGCGGATTTTATGATTCCCCCGTAACTGTTGAGGTAAAAAACCTGCTTGGTTCCGGCGACCTTCGGTACACCATCGACGGCTCAGCGCCTATCTCTTCTTCGCCGATTTGGGGGCAGCCGATCAACATATCAGCCAACACCGTGGTCAAAGCCCGGATTTTTGAACAGGGACGTATCCCGGGGCCTATCATAACGAACACTTATTTTATTGGTGGAGATTTGCTGAATCGAGGCCTGCCGGTAATTTCACTGTCGACTCACCCCGATTATTTCTTTGCTCCGGACAGTGGTTTGTACGTGCAAAGTTTCAAACCGGATTGGGAGTATCCGGTTCATATTGAAATGTATGAGCCGGATGGTTTGTTGGGGTTCCACCACGATGCAGGCGTGCAGATCGGCGGTGAAAACGCATGGATTTTGCCGGAGAAACTGCTCAATATTTATTCCAGAAAACAATACGGAAACGCGCATTTCGACTACCAATTATTTCCTGATGATGCCCGAACTTCTTTTGGAGATTTTATCCTGCGAACTTCCGGAAACGACTGGTCGAACACCCTTTTTCGGGATAATATGATGCAAAGTCTGATCAATGCACAGGCTGATCTTGATATTCAGCATTTCAGGCATTGTATTGTTTTTATCAACGGCGCTTACTTTGGCATACACATTATTACTGAAAAACAGGATGCCGATTATGCCCTGGAGCACCACCAGATTGCCGGCGACAGTTTAGATTATATTGAAAACAACGCAGAAATTAAAGAAGGTGATGCGGTTGCTTACCAACAAATGATGAGCCTGGCAGATGCAGGCGTACAAACTGACAACCAGTTTCAGGCGCTGGAAATGCTGTGCGATACAAAAGACTATACCGATTACATCATTTCCCAAATTTTCACTGCCAATTCCAGTTGGGGGCACAACATCGGGTTGTTTCGAAAACGCGCTGCAGATGGTCGGTTTCGATGGTTTCCGCATGATTACGACCGCGGTTTCGACCTTGCTAACCAACAATCATACGCCATGGAATGGGCTACAGCCACCAATGGCGCCAGTTGGACCAACCCGCCCTGGGCTACACTTTTATTGCGGAAAATGTTGGAAAACGCGAACTACAAAGATCAATTCATCCGCCGTTTTGCCGATCACCTTTACGTCACCTTTCATCCGTCAACCATCAACCGCCGCGTTGAGCAGTTATCAGGTTCCCTTCGAAATGAAATACCTTACCATGTACAACGTTGGGCCGGCACCACTTCCAGTTACGGCAACGGCATTCCATCCGTCAATTTCTGGGAAACAGAAGTAGCCGAACTGAAGCAGTTCGGCACCGGTCGCAACGCCTATATGTGGAGCAACCTGAATACATTTTTCGGCCTTCAGGGAAGTTCGGAACTGACTGTTCAGGTAAGTCATTCCGACCACGGATATGTTCGTCTGCACGATATACGGATACCCTCCTATCCCTGGGCCGGTAAATATTTCAACGAACGGAATTTTACCCTCACCGCTGTGCCAAAACCAGGTTTCAATTTTGTGCAGTGGGAAAAAACAACCGACGTTTTGACGGAATTAATTCCCGCCGGAACAAACTGGAAATACCACGATCAGGATACGGAGCCGCCGATTACCTGGAATCAAAACAACTTCGACGATTCGGTATGGGCAAGTGGCAACGCCCCGCTTGGATATGGCGACGGTGATGAAAGCACAACCCTGAATTACGGCGCATCATCCAATCAAAAGACCATTTCATACTATTTTAGATACGAATTCGATGTCATTAATCCAGCAGAATTCGGTGGCCTGACGGCAAAAATGATCGCCGACGACGGCGCTGTTGCCTACTTGAACGGCCAGGAAATCTGGCGGCAAAACATGCCTGCAGGTGCGATAGGATTCCAAACTTTGGCGGCATCCACGCTGTCAGATCCCGGTGAAAATGAATGGATTACGCAAAATATTCCTGCACAGTTTCTGGTACAGGGCGCTAATGTACTCGCGGTGGAAGTTCACCAGGCCAGTCAATCGAGTTCCGATTTAAGTTTTGATTTCGAATTATCCGGTACAATAAACGGTCAATCAACTTTTTTGAGCAGCAATCCGGTTTTACAAACCAAGCTGGAAGGCAACCCGCTCGTGTTGCGCGCCGTGTTTGAACCAAATGGCAATTGTGGCATTTTGCCGGATACTGTACAGGGTATGCTGACCCTTACTGCCGCCTGCTCGCCGTATCATGCCTATTCCGATGTGGTGGTCAAAAAAGGCGCTTCATTGATCGTTGAGCCCGGTGTTGAAATTTTAATGCCCGGCCAATCAAACCTGTGGGTTCACGGAAGAATTGAAGTGAATGGAACTGCCAATGCACCCGTTTTGATCAGGTCAATTTCTGAAGATGAACCCTGGGGCGCCATGTTATTAAAAAATACGGAAGACACCGCCAGGCTCTCCCATCTGCGCATTGAAAACGCCACCGCCGGTTTACACAGGTTTTATTTCCCGGCGGCCATTTCAGCTTATAACGCCGACCTTCAGCTGGATCACCTTGATTTGACGGCCGTCAAAGACAACCCGATTTTTAGTCGTTTTTCAGCGGTTTCACTAACGAACTCTAACCTGAAATCGGTGGTAACCGGCGATTGTATCAATGTTAAAAAAGGATATGCAAGGGTGGAAAACTGCGTATTTGAAGGCGGTTTTGAGCCTGATATGGACGCCATCGATTACGACGGCGTTGTGGGTGGCATTGTGCGAAACAATGTTATTCATGAATTTCGGGGCGACAATTGCGATGGGCTTGACATCGGAGAAGCCT
>JAEUUR010000046.1 GCA_016787465.1 Saprospiraceae bacterium
GTGCAATCCATTAATCCGGCCAATCCGCGATTCAAGCCGCGTTTTTCGATTATTCGATTGATCCGATTATTCGATTGTTGGATTACTTAAACTCCGTGCAATCCCCAAATCCAACGTTTTTCGTTTTTGCCTAGAAAAGAATTCAAATTTACAACCCGTAAAATCTGTAAATCAAAATCCGTGCAATCCATTAATCCGGCCAATCCGCGATTCAAGCCGCGTTATTCGAATCAATCGAACCAATCAAATCATTCCACCACATGTGTTTCCGTGGCTTGCAAAACCTCTTTATCCGGTGTTCCGCCGCGGTGTACGTAGGCAACGATGGAGCAGTGTTTTGCCTCCCAGGCTTCGGGCAGTTTCAAACTGAAAGATTTACTGATGACAGACCCTGCTGTCAGCGATTCTGTCAGCACATTTCCGGCGGGGGCGGTGATTACATCACGCAATACATGGCGATGAACATAATCCTTAATGATATTGTCGTTATCGTTTTGGGTATCCACAATACTATCCTGGGTGATAACAACGGTGAGTCGATGTTCGCCGTTCAGCGTCTTTTCAGGAGCAACATTCACCAGGATGTCAAGGTCTCTTGTGAACTCATCGTATGTTTTGGATACGAATAACCCCAATTCATAGTCTTTCGCGAATTGAGCAGTAATCAAACCAGGCCATTCCGTGTGTGGAAGTACGAACAATGACGTGGCGTTTGGTGGTGAAAACCGATCTACGGCTGCGCTGGGAGCGCCTTCGAACACGCCGACATAATCTGCCATTTGTTTCCCATTTGGGGTCCTGAAATCGTACAGATTGGCATTGGCGCCCGTGTAAGGCACCGAAAAATCCGGCGCTTCGTGGATTGAAACGACGATCAGGTTTTCCTTGCCGTAGGTTTCCTGAAGTTGAGCCAACAGGCGAGTGCCGTCGGGGCAATTAGAACATTTTACACCGGTCAGCTCTTCCACCAAAACGCGGTGTTTCCCCACTGAAAGTTCGGGAATAACGATTTCTTTTTCTTCGCAGCCTAAAAACGCCAAGGCGAGCAAGGGAAGTAATTTTTTCATATTGAGTATGACTTTAGATCTTGCGATAAGTAATTGATTTGGAAGCGTTTGAGCTAGAACACCGAACTCACCTGGAGTTTGACGCCTGAGAAGGCCGGTTCGAAACGACAAATACCTCCTGCACAGTTAATCCCTTCCACCTGCTTAACAAACGAAAGTCCGATCCTGTTTGATTTATGCGTGTACACCGCGCCGATGGTAGGGAAGTGCAACCCATCGTATTTGGTTTTTTCCGGAGATAAACCTGTTTCCTGATGTTTCAGTTTGTACATGTCAGCTACGGTAAACAACCAGTGCGGCGCCAGGCCAATTTCAACCAATGCATTTACCCATGATCCAAATTCTTCTTCCGTATGCAGGTATTGCGCTTCTATACGTACCGATCTTTTGGATGAAAAGCGATAGAGGTACTCCGCGTAGGGCGTGAGTGCATTGACATATTCACCTTTGTTTTGATAAACGAAGATGTTGTATTTCAAAATTTGCAAACCGGTGATCAACTGCCACTTCCGTTTTTGTTTAAATGTGACTTCCGGGGTGATTTCGCGGTACAATTCCGTGCCATCAGGGAATTGTATGTCGGAGAAGTTCAATCCGAAGGTGACTTTTTTATTCAGTTTGTAAGAAAGGTCCAACTGAACGGCCTGTTCGTCGATCTCCTGCGTAGCAGGGGCGAAGCGGGTGGTGAGGCGGAAGGTGTTTTGTTTAGCCATCGGCGGCAAAAAGTTCATAGGCCCTTGTACGCCGGTGGCAAATGGCGAATGGCGGAACGAAAAGTTATGGGTGCGTTTGAATTCAAGCGTAGCGCCCAGGCCTTTTTGAGCGTACCCAATGCTAGTGTACACCGTGTAGCCTTTGCGGTTCTCAATTTTTCCCCTCAAACCTTTGGTCGTCAGCGCATTGGGGTCGTTGATCACATCATAACTTTTTACAGCGCCTTCTACGAACCAGGTGAAATTGCCGGCTGTCATGGTGTTATAAACACTGGCTGCGTAGGTGTTGTATTGAGCGCCGGTACTGTCCTGTGGCGCATACGTGGCGATGGTGTTGACGATTTGTTCAACGGTTTTGGCATCATAGGTGCGGCCTACCACGCCAATGCCCGGAGCAAATGTCAGGTTGCGGGTAGAATCGGGTTTAATAAAACCTTCAAGGGCTGCTCCACGAACGATGGAACCGTACAGCCCGAATTGTTGCTTTTGACGGCCCGTAAAACCTTTGATATGCCAATTGTCGGTTAAAGCATAACCTGCTTTGACGCCGAACAACGCATTGTCAATCATGAGCGCGCGCTCCTCATAAGCCCGGTAAATGATACCGGTGCCAATCTGATCGTAAATATAGCCGCCTTCCAGGTCGAGTTTGCCGATTTGTTTGTGCACGAACCACCTGCCGATACCCTGGTCGGTATAGGAGCCGGCAGGGTTTAACAAGTTGGAGTTGTTGTACAGGTCGAACCGCAAGCCCATATCAAAACCCCAGTTCGAATAGTTGAGGTTAAGCCAGCTTTCCGCGCCGAATTTCTGATAGTCGTAGTGTGGAATATTGGGCGCGACAATTTTTTCATCGTAGATAAAAAAGTTGCCGTTAGATTGCAGGGCGCCCGAAATTTTGCTTTGATTTTGATCCTGTGCTTGCAGGCAACCAAGTGCCAGAGAAGATAATAAGGTTAGAAGTATCCGATTTTTCATGCGCTGATCGAGCTTAGGTGATGCGCAAAGGTAGAATTACCCGCATGAAAATGATATAGCTGGTTGGTGAATTGGTCGGCAGCAGACAAAAAGCTTAAAAATGTTGTCTTTTATTGTTCCAGGGGTATTCAAAAGGTTCTGACGTTTCCTCGAAGCACTACCTTACACTGCCTCGATAATTTCGGAGTTATGTATTGCATTGTCTGCGGATTGAATGGCCAAAAGTTGCTTCAAAATGTTAATCAGGTTTCTGAAACCTGTATCTTCCACCCTCAGCCGATTCACATATTTATAAAGTAACTATCTTTCTGTACAATATCAGGAAAGTCAGGATTTATAATTATCGCGTTGCGTAATCTTTTCTGATTTTTTTTCGGTGACACGCAGCGTTTTTAAAACCCAATCCACACTATACCGAAGCGGTCAAATTATGCAAGAGATCAAAATAAATAGGGAGGACAAAGACTTGGCCGCCGCCTGTGCGGAGGGAAATAAGCGAGCGCAGTTCGAACTATTTGAAAGAACCAAAAATAAGATGTTCGGCCTTTGCCTCCGTTTTTCTGGAAGCCGTTCCGAGGCGGAAGATCTCTTGCAAGAAGGGTTTATCAGGGTTTTCAGAGATATTGGCCATTATCGAGGAAGCGGAAGTCTGGAAGGTTGGATTCGAAGGATCTTCATTAGAACAGCCATTGAAGATTATCACAAAAGGAAAAATAAGCTTCAAGCAAGTGCACTTGATCTGCCGATACCTGATTTTTATCTGCCCGACGATTTTGATCCGGATGATTCGGAGTCGGTGATCGACATTTTACATAAACTACCGCCAGGTTATCGTGCCGTACTCAACCTTGCGGTGTTGGAAGAAAAAAGCCATGAAGAAATCGGTCGCGAATTGGGTATTACACCCAGCGCCTCCAGATCCCAACTGACCCGAGCAAAAGCCTTTTTGAAAAAAATAATCCAAAAAACACTCCTCTTAATATGAATCACGATTATCAGGAATACGATAACAGCCCTGACTATTGGTTAAAAAGGACTTTGAAAGATCATCGTCCGGAAGTTCCAAACAATGCCTGGGACCGACTCGAACCGTTTCTGCCTCAAAAGAAACGACGCAGATTGTGGCCCTTCTGGATGATTGGTTTTGCAGCTGTGGTGCTTTGTTTACTAACTGCTATCCCTGTTATGATCAGGTCGTCCACTAGCACAATTCCAGACAGGGTTCACGCCAACGGTAATCCGATCTTACAAAAATCAGGTATAGAACAAGAAAAACCTATTGTTGCGCCCCCAGTTATCGTTCCCGCTTCGCAGGTGCCAAGCGATATGAAAACCAATTCCGACCAGTCCATCCGGGCCGCTCAAACCCAACCGCCCTCCATACCTGTTTCAATGAATTCGCAAAATGGTGCATGGGCACACCCGGAAAAGAACGATGAAAAGCCTGTGCCCCCCCCGACCGTTGACATTGCCCTTTTAACTCCTTCCCCCCCTTCCCTTCTTACCACAGAATTTTCTTCTTTGAATATCATACCCCAGTTGCCTGCAATACCACTTGTAAATTCCATCGATGTGCTACCTAGAAAAGCACCCCGTTCCAAATATTTCATTAATCTTGAAGCGGCCCCGATCCTTGTGCTTCAAAAAATGAAACATCATTTGACAACAGGCGATGGAGCAGGAAAAACTTACGCGCACGCAGGAACAGGTTGGCAGTCAGGAGTTTTCGTTGGAATCTCCCCGTTTCGGAATTGGAAAATCGCCGTTGGCTTGCAATACGAGCGACAAGGGTTCGAAGTAATGCACTCTAATACGTTCAGGATCAAAGACGGTGTTTGCCTCAATCCCAATGCGACCGGCCTCAAAGAATATGAATTTAATTATCAGATTGCTTCCGGAGCCCAAACATCCAATTATACGCTCAGATTGCAACAACAGCATCTAGATGCCACCATGGCCGACGATGAACCATTCAACGTCGACATGAGAACCAAACATTTTACCCAAACCTGGCGGATTCCATTCGTTGTTGAACGGCAATTCAAAGCGGGAAAATGGACCGGCTTTATTCGAGGTGGTGCAACCATTGATGTCGGCTCTAAAACCAGCATTCAAGTGGCTCATTACAACGAAGTATGCGAAGCATTGTGCTTCCAAACCGGTATTGAACCCTTGGTTGCAAGCTCTGCTAAATCGGCTATTTCTGTTGGTTGGCTGACCGGAGCAGGGCTTGAGCGGCCGATCCTGCCACACCTAGCATTGCGTGTCCAACCATTTATTCAGGGAAACTCCAGCTCCTATAACCTCGGTTTGGGGCTCCATCTTTTGATTACACACTGATTGAAATTTCACTTTTTAACACATTTTTCATGAAAAAAATTCTTGTACTCCTCTGGTTAACCTGCTCGTTTTTTTCAGCCAAAACGCAAAATGAAATCAAACTTCATCTTGCTCCCCGATTGGGAACTTCCGTTTTTGCACTAAACCAGGCTGTTAGCCACCCCGGTGGAACCTACCAAATGAAATTTATTCGGTACGAGTTCTATATTTCTGATATTCAGATTACCCACGATGGTGGTCAAATCACCCCCTGCACCGATGTGACGTTGCTTGTTCGGCCAGCTACTGATTCCATTTTTAGCCTTGGCCAATTTCCGAATATCACGAATATTGAAGCTGTCAAGTTTTCCGTTGGTGTGCCCCAATCCTTAAATCATGCCGACCCGGCCGCCCAACCTCCTGGCTCTCCACTGGCGCCTCAAAATCCTTCTATGCATTGGGGATGGTCTGCCGGATACCGCTTTGCTGCCATCGAAGGCAATGCAGGCACCAACCTGGCCCAGCAGTTCGAAATTCATGCCCTGGGTGATGCCAATTACAAAACGCAAACTATCATAACAGGCGCCGAACAAGTCAATCAGGATTTGAAAATGATTCACCTGATAGCAGACTATAGCCAGGCTGTCAAATCAGTAAATTTATCCACAGGCCCAATTGTACACGGTTCTTCAGGTGCGGCGATCACGGTGCTTAACAACTTTCAAGGCGTAGTTTTTAAGGCGGAGGCCAGTTCTTCAACCATTGACCCCAAGTTTGAGGGAACATTTACTGTGGCTCCCAACCCAGTTGTTCAAACTGCCCCGGTGGTAAGCTTTTCTTTGCCCAATGGCTATGGTTATGAGCTTACCTTAATCGATATTGCAGGAAAAGTATTGGAGCGCCGCTCGCTTGAAGCAGGTGAAAACCAAACACTTGTACTTGATAAAATAACTGTACCCGGTATTTTTTTGATTCACCTTTGGCAACACGGCAGTCCAGTTGCTGTTGAGAAACTGGTGGTAATGAATTGATTTCACCATGAAAAAAGGTGTTTTAATCGCCTTGGGGTTGTTGCTTCTTTGGGCTTGCCGGAAGGAGCAACAACCTGAGGTGCCGGAGCCCCTTCTGGCCGTGCCACAGGGTTTCCCATCCCCAGAATTCCCGTCCGATAATGAACTGACGCCTGCCCGATTTGCCCTGGGCAAACGGTTGTTTTACGATGTGGTCATGTCGCGCGACAGTTCAGTCTCCTGCGCTTCTTGTCATGCGCCGCACCTTGCTTTTTCAGATTCGGTAGCAACCTCCCCAGGGGCAGGCGGGTTGCCGGGAAAACGAAATGCACCTACCCTGGCAAACGTAGCGTACCAACCTTACTTCACCCGAGAAGGTGGGGTGCCAACCCTCGAAATGCAAATTCTTGTTCCCATTCAGGAGCACAATGAATTCGACTTTAATATCCTTGAAATTGCCGATCGATTGAAAACAGACTCCGTTTACTCCCGAATGAGCCAAGCTGCCTATGGTCGTGATCCTGATTTTTACATCATTACACGAAGTATTGCTTGTTTCGAACGGACGCTGATTTCCGGCGATAGTCGATACGACCAATACCAATTTCAAGGTAAATCTGAGGCGCTGACGGACTCAGAAAAGCGCGGAATGGATTTGTTCTTCTCGAATAAAACCAATTGCTCATCCTGCCATTCAGGATTCAATTTTACGACATACGCTTTTGAAAACAATGGCCTTTATGAGGTCTATCCTGATCCGGGACGCTTTCGGCTTACGGAGGATTCAACCGATCTGGCTCGTTTTAAGGTGCCAACCTTGCGCAATGTAGCCGTTACATCACCCTATATGCATAACGGTTTGTTACCCTCCCTTGCGGCAGTGGTCGAACATTATAATTCAGGCGGTAAAAATCACCCCCACAAAAACCCGTTGATAAAACCTATGGGGTTGACAGCCCAAGAAAAAGCGGATCTGCTAGCCTTTTTGGAAAGTTTGACGGATGAAAAATTTAATAAGAACCCTAAGTTTAAATGATTTAAAATCAATCAATCATGAATAAAATAGTCTTAGTTTTTTTGATTGCAGTCATGTTTGTTATTGCATGCAAACCTGACCCTGTTGAAGAACCCGCAAAATACGATCCTACACTTGCTACCATCAATTTGCGCGAATTTCCAGATCCAGAATTCCCTGCGGATAATCAGCCGACGGTAGCCGGAGTCATGTTGGGCAGAATGTTGTTTTACGAAAAATTGCTTTCCAAAGACGGCTCTCAGGCATGTGCTGATTGCCACCGTCAACCGGATGGCTTTTCAGATAGCCTTCAGTTTAGTTTGGGAGTGGAAAAACTCCCGGGAAAACGTCAAGCTATGGCTGTCATGAACCTGGCCTGGCATAAAAATGGTTTGTTTTGGGACGGTCGGTCACCACACGTACGCGATCAGGCGCTGAAACCCATCCAGGATCCCTTGGAAATGAACGAAACCCTGGCAAACGTCATCACCAAATTGTCGGCAGAAAAGAAATATACCGACCAGTTTATTCGTGCCTTTGGCGACGCGACCATTACAGAAGAAAAGATAGGGAAAGCCATCGAGCAGTTCGAGTTTACCATGATCTCCAATAATTCCAAATACGACAAATGGAAACGAGGAGAAGCAACCCTGACGGATAGTGAAGAAAGGGGAAGAGAACTTTTTTTCTCGGAATATGATCCTTTTGGAACCGAACGGGGTGCAGAATGTTTCCATTGTCATGCCGGTTTCAATTTTACCAATGATGAATACATGAACAACGGCCTGGATACCGACAATGAACAAACGGATGAGGGTCGCAAAAAAGTGACCGCAGACCCGGCAGACAAAGCTAAGTTCAAAACACCGAGCTTGCGCAATATCGCTCAAACAGCGCCTTACATGCACGATGGACGATTCAAAACCCTTGAGGAGGTGATTGATCACTACAACACCGGCGTAAAAAATTCAGTTACTGTTGATTTTTTGCTTCAATATAATTTGCAACCGGGCGGCTTGTCGCTCTCTGTTCAGGATAAAACCGATCTGGTTGCATTTTTGAAAACCCTCACGGATGAAGAGTTTCTGACAAATTCGGCTTTCAAATCGCCATTTTAAATTAGTTAGCCATGAAAAAAATAACCGGCTTCTTGCTTGTCGCGTTCCTCGCGGCGCGTATCAACGCCCAAACTCAAATTCCCATTCCACCGTTGGTTGAAGGAACGAACTTTAACCTGATCCCTCAAACTGGTTTAGCGGAAATATACCCTGGAGTGCAGACACACACCATGGGCTACAACGGGGCAATTCTTGGGCCGACACTCCTGCTGGAAAAAGGAGAAACGGTTGCCATCAATGTTCATAACCAACTCGGAGACACCACTACTACGCATTGGCATGGGCTGCACGTCTCCCCGTCGAATGACGGTAGCCCGCACACCCCTATCATGGAGGGAGATACTTGGGCGCCCGTCTTCGAAGTGATGGACAATGCCGCAACGTATTGGTATCATCCGCATTTGCACGGAAAAACCTTGAGTCAGGTAGTAAAAGGAATGGCGGGGTTTATCATTGTCCGCGATGCAGTAGAGTCGGCGCTTGTTCTTCCACGAACATATGGTGTGGATGATGTGCCACTCGTTTTCCAGTGGAAAACATTCAATGCTTCTAAGCAGATTGTAGAAACGGATGAACAGGATAACGAGGTGCTGGTGAACGGCGTGTTGCGCGGCAGTGCCTTGAATTTGCCTGCACAGGTGGTAAGGCTGCGGCTTTTAAACGGATCGAGTCACCGCTATTTTGATTTTGGGTTTGCTAATTCATTGGCATTCAAACAGATCGCCGGCGATGGCGGCTTGTTGGACGCGCCGGTTTCTATGACAAAACTAATTCTTGGGCCTGGAGAACGCGCTGAAATTTTGGTGGATTTGACCGGAAAGGAAGGGCAAACCCTGACATTCAGACAGTTCGGATCGCAACTTCCGCAGGGTTATCCTGGCGGCATGATGATGATGATGGGCGGAAACAACATGATGGGCCCTTTGGACGACACCGATTTCGACCTGATGAGTATCCATGTTACAGCGCCAACAGCCAATGCCGTTACGGCTATTCCTTCCACCCTGGTAGCAAATACGCCTTATTCGCAGGCAGGCGCCATTCCACGTTCGTTTGGTATGACGGCGCAGCCAATGATGAGCATGACCAATTTTTTTATCAACGGCTTGAAATTTGATATGGAAACGATCAACTTTGAAGCGGAATTGGGTAAAACGGAAGTCTGGACTTTGACAAACTCAACCATGATGGCACATCCATTCCACGTTCATGGGTTGTCTTTTTATGTGATTTCAGTAAATGGAGCCGCACCACCGTTAAATTTGAAAGGCCGAAAAGATGTGGTGACCGTGCCGCCGATGCAGGGTCAGGTTAAAATCGTGGTTCGTTTCGAAGACTTTGCTGATCCAGAAATGCCTTATATGTATCACTGCCATATCTTGAGTCATGAAGACACTGGAATGATGGGGCAGTTCTTGGTTACATCGTCGTCATCTTCCACCACAGAACTGGAACCATCTTCTACCTGTCCAATTTGTATTGATGATCTGCCTTTGCCAAAAGGGATAGAATTGTCAAAGGTGGTCAGGATTGAAGTTTTTAACCTCGGCGGCCGATTAATGCGCGCACTGGAAGCAGAACTTGTAAACGGCGCGTCTATCGATGTGTCCGACTTACCAACGGGTGGGTACATGATGAAAATGAGCGACGCAACTGGCAAAACCGTCGCGGTTCAACGTTTTTTTAAAAATTAGATGCTCTTCGTTGTAAATGAAATCTACCCAAATCGGACTTCAGGAAAACCTGCCCCAATTTATCTTATTGGTTGTCGTTAACGCTTTCGTTGGCGGAATGGTGGGCATGGAAAGAAGTATTCTGCCTCAGATTGCGACCATCGAGTTTGGGTTGGCGGCAAAAACGGCGGCCCTTTCCTTCATTGTAGCTTTTGGTGTGGTGAAGGCCTTCGCCAATCTTTTTACCGGCACGATCGCAACTCGTTGGGGGCGAAAAAAACTATTGTTATTGGGTTGGATATTGGGTATTCCGGTGCCTTTTCTCTTAATGTATGCCCCTTCCTGGAATTGGATTATCGCGGCGAACCTGTTGCTTGGCGCGCACCAGGGGTTTGCCTGGTCGGCTACCGTAGTCATGAAAATTGACCTGGTCGGCGAACGGAATCGCGGGTTGGCTATGGGTTTGAATGAGTTTGCGGGTTATCTGGCTGTGGCTGTTGCTGCGCTGGCAAGCGGCTGGATCGCCGGAAACTACGGCTTGCGCCCATACCCGTTTTACCTGGGAATAGGGCTTTCCATTGCCGGCTTGCTGGCCACCTTGTTTTTTGTGAAAGATACTCATGCCCATGTGGCTACGGAAGCCTCGGAGAGTAAAATCAAACGGCTCGATCATATTTTCCTCGACACCACCTGGCGGCACAAGAACCTGGGGTCGGTTACCATAACCGGCTTGGTAAATAACCTGAACGACGGCATGGTTTGGGGTTTACTGCCCCTGATGCTGGCACAAAGATCGTTTTCGTTGGCCGACACCGGGTTGTTAGCTGCCATTTACCCGGCCGTGTGGGGCATCAGTCAGATTTTTACCGGCCGATTGTCTGATTACGTGTGTAAAAAGGATCTTTTGATGTGGGGAATGGTGTTGCAGGGTTTTGCGCTGTTCGGCCTGGCTTTTTCCAATGAATTTGCCTTTTTTGCGATCTGGTTATCGGTGTTAGGTTTCGGAACGGCTTTGGTTTATCCTACTTTTTTGGCGTCCATCGCTGATAACACCCACCCGCTAGACCGCGCGCACAGCCTTGGAATTTTTCGTTTTTGGCGCGATATGGGGTATGCGGTCGGGGCATTGCTGTGCGGCTTGCTTGCCGATTATTTGGGTATTTCATTCAGCATTATCATTGTAGGAATACTTACAGTTTTGACGGGCATTGGCGCCAATTACCGGATGCGCTGCAAAACGAACCACCCGGTGTTGTGGTTGTGGGTGAAATCTAAACTGCCGAAAGGCCATCGAAAAAAAATGACAATAAACTTTCAATAAACTCTTATAGTCAACGCAAGGTGGTTTTGAATGCAACCTGTCATACAGAGCGCTGTAAATCAATGCTTTGGCCGCAGGCTGTTTTCAAAGTCAAACAGCGCGAAGTGTAACTTCAGTTGATTTTGTTTTATTTAAACAGTAACAAATGACTGTTTTTTACTCCCAATATCCAATGAGCGACCAAAGGTTGAATTTCCACAAAATCACCATTGAGGAGTATTTGTTTATTCCCTTTTTCGTTTTCAAAAACCACTTCTCCGGACACGCAGACGAGGAGTGCAGGAACTTTCGTGGTATGTGCTTTGAGTTCACCGTTTTCTAGTATTTGCAGTGAGGTTACAGTGCCTTCAACGCTCTGAAATAGTGGTTTAGCGCTTACTTCTTTTGTGTCGGTGTGAACTTCTTTAATATTCATATGCTTGAAGTTGTTGGTTTAAAATAAAGGGGCATTTTTATACTGATTTGGCGTTGTAGTTTGGTTAAAATTTCAAACTTGAATCTGATTTTTGCAAGGTTGAATGATTTTCAGAAGGTTAGCTATCATGGTTTTACCACTTTGAGAAACATCAAATTGAAATCTCGAAACTCGCCATTTGAACATGTGAAGGCGAAAGGATCCCATTAAAATATGAGTCAAATCCTCTGCGGGAACATCCGTGGTAATCATTCCTTGTTTTTGTCCGTCCATGATCAGTGGCGTCACATGGTTTTTCATTACCTCCATAAGCTTCAAAATGCCTTGATTGATTTGTTGGCTTTCCTCCAGCAATCCACTTGAAAAAACGGCAACTACAAAGTGCGGATTTTGAGTAAAAAATGTCAGATGACTCAGAAAAATTGCCTCCAGATTTTCGATAGGATTCATTGTCCTTGAAAACGCTTCCGACAACCTTTTATCCATATTGCCAGCCAAATAATCCAACATAGCAACTACGATGGCTTCCTTACTGTCGAAATGACGATATACAGCACTTTCTGCAAAGCCCATTTCTCTAGCCAAATTTTTGATGGTCAACCCACCCACGCCAGAACGGGATAGGAGTTTGCCTGCAGTTTCTATGAGTTCATACTGCCGATTGGAAATATGTGCCATTTTATGCAGGTTTAATTCGCAGGAATGAATAACCAAGCCAAAATACGGATACAGTCATGGCAATAGCTCCAATGAGCACCAATATGGGAGACAGTCCTAAATACACTTCAGCTAAAATCCCAATGGGCATTAGAAGTCCAACAAGCCCTAACCGGGAAATGGTTTTTACATTGGACAATCGAGTTTCAAAATGAATCAACAGGTATCCTATCACGATGTTCAGAAAAGCAAACAGGTTGCCATGTACATGTGCCAAGCGCGCTTCAAAGTGCTTTCCTAATGAATAACTATTTACCCACTCTTCCTTGCCAGGAGCAAAGTCCCGAAGGTAAATCAGTAAAAAACCGTACGCCATGAAAAATCCCATGGTTAAAAATCCAATTGCAATATTGTTTTTGCCGTTCATGTTCCTTGATTTTAAATTTAGAAGCAAATTTATAATAGTTTGTGAGTATTCACTAACTAAATTGAATAAGATTTCCCCATAAGATGATATCAGTCACCACCAACAATTTAATTGGTCATTTGGTGTGCATATCAATTTCCACAATTTTGTCTAAAATCGTAGCATATGAGCATCCTATTCATTTTAAATGACGCCCCATACGGAAACGAAAAAATGTACAATGCGTTTCGGTTGGCGCATCAAATAGCCAAAGATTCTCCTGAAACGCAGGTGCGGGTTTTTCTGATGGCAGACGCCGTAACTGCCGCATTGCCCAATCAGGAAACGCCAAACGGATATTATAACATTGCCCGCATGATGAAACTCCTAGTACAGGATAAAACGCCCGTTAAACTTTGCGGAAGTTGCGTACAGGCAAGAGGTTTGAGCAACCTCGTAATGCAGGAAGGAACGGAGGTAAGCAACATGCAGCAACTGGCTGCCTGGACGGTGGAAAGTGATAAGGTGTTGGTGTTTTAGTGTTTGTGTGTTTTAGTGTTTTAGTGTTTGTGTGTTTTAGTGTTTGTGTGTTTTGGGAGAATTAGAATTGCCTGTGGCGAGTAGTTAAAAAACAAACGCAATTGCCTCATTACAAGACAATTGCGTAAGTTAGTCGGGATGACTGGATTCGAACCAGCGACCTCGTCGTCCCGAACGACGCGCGCTACCGGGCTGCGCTACATCCCGAATGGAGCCACTCAAGGGATTTGAACCCTCGACCTGCTGATTACGAATCAGCTGCTCTACCGCTGAGCTAAAGTGGCATTTCAAAGTTTGCCCCGCTCGATCTTCCCGAAACGAGTTCGGGATGCTCTACCGCTGAGCTAAAGTGGCATTTCAAAGTTTGCCCCGCTCGATCTTCCCGAAACGAGTTCGGGATGCTCTACCGCTGAGCTAAAGTGGCATATCAAACTTTCGCCCCCGATCAACCTTCCCGAAACGAGTTCGGGATGCTCTACCGCTGAGTTAAAGTGGCTGGTTGCCAAGGTGTTTTTTACAACTTTAATGCCAAAAAACCCTTGATTTAAGCGGGTGCAAAGATAAACGCCTTCCACTAAATCCAACAACACCCATTTTAAAATTTTCAAGTAAAAATCCCTTGATACTATGATGTAATCCTTTCCGACTGGAATTACCTTTGCGCATGGAAACAAACGCTGCGGCCGGCAGCCTATACACCAAGCCATTTATCCTGCTTTGCCTCTCCCACGCCTTATTTGCAGGTAGTTTCAACATGATCATTCCGGAGCTCCCGGCCTACCTGACCAGTTTGGGCGGGGCGGAACACAAAGGATGGATCATTGCCCTTTTTACCATCACCGCCGGAATTTCCAGGCCTTTTAGCGGAAAATTGACTGATACCATCGGCCGCATTCCCGTGATGTACGTTGGCACCTTTGCGTGTGTGGTTTGCAGCATGTTGTATCCTGCGCTTGCTTTTTTGGGCGGTTTTTTCGCGCTGCGTTTTTTCCACGGCTTTTCCACCGGTTTTAAACCCACCGGAACTTCCGCTTATGTTGCCGATGTGGTGAAACCTGAACACCGTGGGGAGGCGATGGGGGTGTTGGGTATCACGTTTAGTGTCGGAGCGAGCGCGGCGCCGTTTTTCGGGTCGTGGCTGACCAAAGCCTGGGGCTTGAACTGGATGTTTTACGCATCGGCATTTTTCGCCCTGATTTCCATGGCTATCTTGTGGAATATGCCGGAAACCTTGAAAAAAAAGCAAAAATTCACGGTTTCTCACCTGAAAGTAGGTCGACAGGATATTTTCGACCCGCTGGTAATTCCTTCGGCCATCACAATGATCCTTTGTTATGTCAGTTACGGAGTTATTCTCACCCTGATGCCCGACATGAGTGATCACCTTGGGTTGGAAAACCGGGGCATTTGTTTTAGTATTTTTACTATTGCCAGTGTATCTACCCGGTTTTTTGCCGGCCGTGTTTCAGATCAACTTGGCCGAGTGCCGGTGCTTCGCGCCAGTGCACTGGTCATTGCTTTCGCTATGGCCGCCTTTGCCCTGGCCGATTCGGCGTTCATGTTGTATTTCGCTGCCGTGTTATTCGGATTGGGGAACGGTATTTTTTCACCTGCCATCAACGCCTGGTCGGTCGATCTGGGCGATCAGCAGCGCAAAGGCAGGGCACTGGCGACTATGTACATTTCGTTGGAAATCGCCATCGGCGGAGGCGCCTTACTGGCCGGCTGGTATTTTGCCAACGATTTTCAAAAAATTCCCCACGTCTTCTGGTGGGCAGCCTTCATGAGCCTGTTAGGTTGGCTATATCTGACCCTGAATAAACAAAAACTTCTAAAACACCAAAACACCTAAACACAAAAACCCCAAAACACAAAAACACAAAAACCCCAAAACACAAAAACACCTAAACACAAAAACCCCAAAACACAAAAACACAAAAAATATTCATCATTCATCATTCATCATTCCCTTTCTCCTTATCAAAAATATGTTGAAACCGGCTGGGCAGGAGCCTGAAACGGTCGCCGAGCCATTTTTCCAGGGTGATAGCCACCAGCGCATAACTTTCTGTAACTCCGGGTACGGGCACCAGCACAACCACAAAAAAAGGCAAAAATCGGGGGATGTCTTTGAGTTGTTCGATCGCGGCATCAAGCTCTTCCTGGGTGGGTTTGCGGTGGGCCGGCGTAAGGCGAAGTTTGCCGGTACCATGCCGACGGAATACATCCAGCATGCGGGTGGTGTCGACACCCTCCATAACAAAAGCCCAAAGTACGCGGCGTGGCAATCGGATGAATTCGCGAAGTTTCATATCAAACAGTGGTGCAAAGGTATGGCGGGTTTTGATGGAATGACGATTTAATATTTAGGCTTAGCTTTGCACCATGCAAGCCGTAGAAAAGTTTATTGCCGCGTTTCAGGCATCTGTTGAAAATAATACCCTGGTAAAATGTACCTTGAGTAAGCCAACCAGCGCTGCGCCTGATGGACTTAAAAACGTATACCTGCGCTTGGTTACCCTCAAAAAAGGCCTGCATGTTGCTTTCAACTACCGATACCAAACGCGCGATGAGGCGAAAAATTACGCACCTATGGCCGCTGCGCCGCTGTTAAAATCGTTCCTCGGCGCGTCCTTTTTAAATGCAGAATTGTTTACCACCGAACGGAATATTACCCTTCAAATCAATAAAGAGGGTGATAGCCACCTTTCGGAGCGAAAAACCGAGGCTGAAACGACCGTTACTACCACACATAACCGGGAAAAAAACAGGTTGATCGATCCGGCGGCGCCCTGGCTGCACGCACTTGGCATCACGAGCGCGCGCGGCGACGTACACGCACATGCGCAAGACAAATGGCGGCAGATCAACAAATACCTCGAAATTATACAAAGTTTGCTGCTCACAAAGCCCTTGCCCAATGACGCACGCATAGCAGATATGGGATCAGGGAAAGGGTATCTGACCTTTGCTTTATACGATTTTCTGCAAAACCATTTAGGGCTGCAACCGCGACTGACGGGTATCGAATTGCGTCAAAATTTGGTTGATTTTTGCAATGAAACGGCCAACTCTGTTGGTTTTAAAGGGTTACAGTTTCTAGCCCAGGATATTGGTACGTACCAAACCGACCGGCTCGACATGCTCATCGCCTTGCATGCTTGCGACACGGCTACTGACCTGGCGCTCGCCGCCGGTATTCGACAAAAAGCCAAAATTATCGTGGCCGCTCCTTGTTGCCATAAACAGATTCGAAAAGCAATGCAAACCCAAAACGAACTTGCTCCGGTTTTGCGTCATGGCATTCTGGAAGAGCGTCAGGCAGAAATTATTACCGACGGGATTCGCGCTTTGTTGCTGGAGGCAAACGGCTACCAAACCAAAGTGTTTGAGTTTGTGTCGTCCGAACATACGGCGAAAAATGTGATGATCACTGCGACCCTCTCCAGACAATCAGACGGCAAAAAATCAAAAGCAATGGAGCAAATCGGTGCAATTAAAAAAGGTTTCGGTATTCAATCACATTTCCTTGAAACCCTGCTTACTATACCTTCTTAAATAAAAGCAATCGGATATGCGCCTGTTTCTTCTTTTACTATGCCCTTTATTTGTTTCTGCACAATCTTCTTCCACAACATTCAAATGGGAGATCGCACAACATCGGCAACAGTATAAATTGGACTTCCTCACCGAACCGCGTTCACCATTAAAAGCACAGGACACTGCTTTCCTCGATTTTTTTGAACCCGACCTGGAATGGCGCATTAAAGCGCGTTTTGTGAGTACGCCAGATGCCATACCTTTTGATTTGCCTACATACAGCGGAAAAACCAAACAGTACCGTCAATTTGGGGAACTTATTTTTGAAAAAGCCGGGAAAACGCATCGTTTGCAGCTATATCAAAGCATACAATTGGCTCAAATGGAGGCGTACCGCGATTATTTGTTTTTGCCATTTAAAGACTTGACAAATGCTGCCGAGACCTATGGAGGCGGTCGTTACCTGGATTTTCGGATGAAAGAAATTGAAGAGGTTGATGGAAGCGCATGGCTTTGGATCGACTTCAACAAGTGCTACAATCCATATTGCGCTTTCAGTGATGGATACAATTGTCCGGTGCCGCCGGTAGAAAATCACCTCGATTTGAGGGTCGATGCTGGTGAAAGGAACTTCAAAGGAGAGAAAAAGCACTAATAAACTGGAGTATTTTAGGTTGGAAAACGAAAATCGGTTTTACTTTTGCCGCCGTTTTGAATAAACCGGTGCTCGAATCGGAAAATGCAGGTACCAACCCGGATCAAAAATCTAGTACTAATCACCAGTATCAAGCATCCAGTATCTAGTATCTAGTATCCAACATCCAGTATCCAGTATCCAGCATCAAGAATCCAGCATCCTACTAATCATATCATTTTCACATTAAATTTCACCGGATGAATTCTCTGGTTTACTTTTTACCTATTTTCGGGGTTATTGGCCTCGTATACATGTTTTTCCTGCAAAAGTGGGTTACTAAACAAGATGCAGGCGACAGCAAAATGCAAGGCATTGCCGATGCGATCGCTTCCGGCGCCATGGCTTTTTTGAAAGCGGAATATCGGATTCTCGCTATTTATGTTGTGATTGCAGGCGCATTGCTCGGATGGCTCAGCACCCAGGTGGACAGGAGCCACCCGTTGATCGTGGTTGCCTTCATCATCGGCGCACTGTTTTCAGTAATGGCAGGCTTTTTTGGCATGCGGATCGCAACCAAAGCCAACGTGCGCACTACGCAAGCGGCTCGCACCAGCCTCAGCCAGGCATTAAAAGTGTCGTTTAACGGCGGTTCCGTGATGGGCCTCGGCGTTGCAGGTTTGGCTGTATTGGGCTTGAGCGCATTGTTCGCCATGTTCTTCGTGTTTTTCATGAATGGTCAGTACGGCCCGAATGGTTACACGGTCATGTCTCAAGTATTGGAGGTGTTGGCCGGTTTTTCGGTAGGCGCTGAATCCATTGCCTTGTTCGCTCGTGTTGGCGGCGGTATTTACACCAAAGCTGCCGATGTTGGCGCCGACCTGGTAGGTAAAGTAGAAGCCGGCATTCCGGAAGACGACCCGCGCAACCCTGCTACCATTGCCGACAATGTGGGCGATAACGTAGGCGACGTTGCAGGTATGGGCGCCGACTTGTTCGGTTCCTACGTAGCTACTGTTTTGGCGGCCATGGTTCTGGGCAATTCTGTGATTCGCGACTCAGGAGGCGTACAGGATGTTTTTGGCGGTATCGGCCCGATTCTCCTCCCAGTTGTGATCGCCGGTGTAGGTATTTTGCTTTCGATCGTAGGCATGTGGCTCGTGCGTATTAAAGAAGGCGCTGAAGCTTCAGCAGAAACAGTACAAAATGCCTTGAATCGCGGAAACTGGGCCAGCATCGTTCTGACGGCGCTTGTTTGTTTCCCGATTATCAAATGGATGCTGCCTGATACTATGACCATGAACTTTTTTGGTAAAGGCAACATGTTGGTATCCAGTACCAATGTATTTAATGCAACCATGATCGGTTTGGTGGTTGGCGCCTTGATTTCTGCCATCACCGAGTACTATACCGGATTGGGCAAAAAACCGGTTTTGGATATTGTTCGTCAATCAGCTACCGGCTCGGCTACCAACGTGATTGCCGGTCTGGCAACGGGTATGATGTCGACCTGGATGCCGATTGTCATGTTCTCCGGCGCCATCTGGGGCGCTTATGAATTGGCCGGTTTCTACGGTGTAGCTATTGCCGCTTCTGCCATGATGGCCACTACCGCCATGCAGCTTGCCATCGACGCTTTCGGCCCGATTGCCGACAATGCAGGCGGTATTGCTGAAATGAGCGAATTGCCGAAAGAAGTCCGTGAAAAAACAGATGTACTCGACTCCGTTGGAAATACGACTGCAGCAATCGGTAAAGGATTTGCCATCGCCTCTGCGGCTTTGACGGCCTTGGCCTTGTTTGCCGCTTATGTAGATTTCACGGGCATCAACGGTATCAATATTTTTAAAGCGAAGGTGCTTGCTGCACTCTTTTTGGGTGGTATGATTCCGGTTGTATTCAGCGCATTTGCGATGCAAAGCGTTGGCCGTGCAGCGATGGATATGGTGGAAGAAGTGCGCCGTCAGTTCCGTGAAATTCCAGGACTTCTGGAAGGCACCGGCAAGGCTGATTACGAGCGCTGCGTAGCTATTTCTACCAAAGCCGCTCTTCGCGAAATGTTGCCTCCGGGTTTGATAACCATTGTTACTCCGATCCTGGTAGGTTTCATCATGGGGCCTGAAGCGCTGGGCGGATACATGGCCGGCGTAACCGTGAGCGGTGTGATGTGGGCAATTTTCCAATCCAACGCAGGTGGTGCATGGGACAATGCGAAAAAATCCTTCGAAAAAGGCGTAGAAATCAACGGCCAGATGTACTACAAAGGCTCTGAACCGCACAAAGCGGCAGTAACCGGCGATACCGTTGGCGATCCGTTCAAAGATACTTCCGGCCCTTCGATGAACATCCTGATCAAATTGACTTGCCTGGTAGGTCTGACCATCGCTCCGATCCTGGGCGGCCATTCGGTGGGCAATACACACGGCGGCATTCAACTCCGCGAACACAACAGCAGGCTCGGTCCGGTAAGACCGCCGGCTACGCAGGAAAGTATCAATAATGCACAGAAAGATATCGGTCAGGTACCAGCCACTTTCGATTCTCCACAACCGCAAAAGCAGCGAATGGGCGCTCCCACTCAGCAACAGCAACCCACGGTGAATCCGAGCGGCAACAAGAACCCACAACAGCAACAGCAAAAACAGCAGGGCGTCCAACAAAGAGATGCCCAACAAACACCGGTAGTTGCTCCGCAGCGTCAGAAACAAGGCGGTTAGTAACGGGTTTTTTTATAGAAATATGATCCCGAATCTTGGCTATCAACCAGGATTCGGGATTTTTATTTTCTGACTATCCGTATATTGTACAGCAAGCAATTCACAGGTTCATTTAAGCCGCAGCGCGGCGAAATATTTGTAGGGTGAATAACGATCAATTGGTTGGAGGTGCAGCGCACCGAAATTTATTACGGTGCGCTGCACCTCCAACGAATATCTGGTCATATTAGGCTACAAATGTAACGGGGCGCTGCCCCTTTTCGATTCTGTCTCTCATATACATCCAACAGTGGCGGTAGTGTTGTGTTTTGATACCTGCTGTACAATATGAGGATAGTCACTTTTTTTTATTTACCACTTGTTCCATTCAAAAACAGATTATACCTTTGCCGACCGAACGATCGGTATAAAACATGCCAGTTAAAAAAATCGATAAACAAGACATCCTGCAGCGGTGCTGGGAAGTGATCAATCGCGAAGGATACCACGCGGCCTCCATCGCTGCCCTGGCGGAAGCTTCCGGGCTGGGTAAACCGGGGTTGCTGCATCACTTCGGTTCAAAGGAGCAACTGATGCAGGAAGTCATCGCTTACGCCTGCGATCAGGTGCGCGCGTACGTACTCGCGGTGGCGCAGGAAGACCTTCCGCCCGAACAACAGCTTGAAAAACTGCTACGCCGGCAAAACAGGTTGGCCAAACACGAGCGCCGGGGCTGTTTTTTTGCCAACACCGCCCTTGAAACGGGGCGAGATGAAGTGTTCAACAGCCTGATCGTACAAATATTTAAAGAATGGCAATCGACCGTCGCCGGCATTTTTTCGAAAGTAATATCGACTGAAGAAGCGCAATCACTTGCTTATCGCCTGCAACTTGAGCATGAAGGCGCCATCATCATGTATAAACTCAGCGGTGACGAAACGCACCTGGAGGATTTCGTTCGCCGGACGGTCGATGCATTTACCACCAAACTAAAACAACTCCCTCAAGATGTTTCAGAAGCTGCTTTATAAAACATACGGATTGGGCTTGAACCTATGGAGCCTGGTATCTCCTAAAGCTGCGGCCTATGCGGCTTACCGGATTTTTTGCCGCCCGCCTAAGCCAAATGTGCGCCCCAAAGAACTTGAGTTTTTAAACACGGCTCGTCAGGTGCGTTCGGAAATAGCAGGGTATCCGGTGGTTGAATACCATTGGGGCCCTGAAAGCGGCCCGCGCATATTACTCAGTTATGGCTGGCATTACAACGCCGGCCGCTGGCGGCATTTCGTGCCGTATTTAGTGGAAACAGGGTTTCACGTTGTTGCCTACGACCCGCCGGGGCATGGGCTCAACCCGGGCAACTTCTGCAATGTATTGATCAACAGTGAGATCATGATCCAATTGCTCAACAAATACGGTCCGGTAGAAGCCGTGGTTGCGCACTCGTTCGGCGGTGCGGGGATGGTTCGTGCTCTGAATCGCTTACCCGCGGGTCAGCGGCCAAGGCGTGCCGTTATCATGGCATCGTTCAGTCATGCCGACAGTATTTTCAAAGAATACCGCGATAATTTTGGGATGTGGCCCGGACTGTATGCCCGGTTGTTACAGGTGATCGAATCCATCATCGGCGCACAGGTGCACACTTTTGATTTTGCTTACATGAGCAATTCACTCGAGCAGGTGCAGGCCTTGTTGATCTACGACCCAGCCGATCCGGTCACGCCTTTTGCCAATGCCCACCGGTACCATGCCTACTGGCCGAAAAGCCGGTTGCTTCAAGGCAGCGGCGGCCATCATCTCGGCAAACCGGAGATCACCGAAATGGTGCTCAAATTCGCCGCGCATGGCGAATACCCGGCTCAGGCAGAGGAACGGAAACAGGTGGTGGAAGCGGAACACGAACTGGTGCGTTATTTTGCGGGTGTGGACCTTTGATCGCGGATTCGCCGGATTTTAGGATTGAACGGATTTTTGGATTGAACGGATTTTTGGATTGGGTAGATTTTTGGATTGGTAGTCATTCCACTGGGAGGTTTCCCTGAATTATCATTGCCCAAATACTCACACAGATTATTTTTCAATCGACACAATCGAAAAATTAAATCAATCGAAAAATCGAATCAATCGCTCCTTTCCTTTTTTCTCCCAGCCACCCACCACGTGCCCATCCACCACTACGATTGGTTTAAAAATTCCGTTAACGGTGATGACCTTCCGGTTGTGCTGCGGATCAAGCACGGCATCGCGGTTTTTGTATGCAATCAAAAACTCGTCGAAGCCAGGCAGTAAAATCCTGTGTTCATGGCGCTCGATCCTTAAATCGGCATCCCTGGCGCACCAATACGCTTGACCTTCGATTGTAACTTCTTTGAGCTCGGCGGCTACGGAGGCCAGTGCTTTTTTGGCATCACCGACTTTCAGTCCCGACCACCAGGTAAAATCCGGCAAAGTCGCCGGGCCATGACTTTGAAAGTAACGGCGTGCCAGTTCAGCCAATGCCTCTTCATGGGTAAAGCTCAACCCGGGTCCTATTTTTTCATCCATCAGGGCATAGGTTTGTTCTTTCCCTTTCGGAATGCCGTTGCATACGAGGGCATCCAATTCTGCATTGAACATGATATGCACCATGTGGGAACCGCTGGAGGGCAAACCGTTTTTTTCGATCAGAGAAGCCAGTTCCATACGGGTCATATGCCGGTTCCCTTCCAATGCAGCAGCAATCAGGTCATTACAACGGTTAAATATGGCCGCATCCAGACCGAGTTGGCTACTCAAAGCCCTGCTGAGTGCACGAATTTGAGGCGCCGACAATTTCAACATCCAGCGCGCGTCGCGGGCAGAAACCAGATGCCAGGTTGGGCGCAACACATGCGTACGCACGAGCAACCCTGCATCCAACGCCTGCGATACCTGCTCTTCATTGCCATCAAGAATTCGTATCGCAACGGCAGTTTGGGCATGGTTTGGATCCTGAGCCTGCACTGCGCCCATCCATTCCACCACTGATTCCGGAGTGGAAAACAAAGGATTTATGATCTGTTGCTGCCGAAGCCGAAGAAAGCCGAGGTAAGACATGGGAATTGGTTCGATTGATTCGATTTGAAATTAAGTCCGGCGTCTAAATTTTCAGCGAAGCTGAAATATTCATTCAATCGGAACAATCGAATCAATCGAACCAATCGAATCAATTAAATTCGCCTTTCAATCTATTTGCTTTGAAACTGATTTACTTTTTCCTGCTCCTTCCTTTTGTTTTATTCGGCCAGTCGCGCCCCAACATTTTGTTCATCATGAGCGACGACCACGCCACCCAAGCCTTGAGTTGTTACGGGAGTGTGATCAACCGAACACCCAACCTGGATCGGATTGCACAAAACGGTATGCTATTTCAACATGCTTTTTGTACCAATTCGATTTGCTCTCCGGTGCGGGCGGTAAATCTGACCGGAAAATTAAGCCATATCAACGGGGTGCTCGACAATATTTTTCCGTTCGATGGTGCACAACCTACCGTTCCTAAATACTTGCAGGCCGCAGGGTATCAAACCGCAATGATCGGCAAATGGCACCTGAAATCCGATCCGACGGGTTTTGATCACTGGAAAATTCTGATCGACCAGGGAGAATATTTCAACCCACGGTTTAAAGAAAATGGTCGCATCAACAAGACGGAAGGTTATGTTACCAACCTGATCACCGACGATGCACTTGCCTGGCTGGAGCGCCGCGACCCCTCCAAGCCATTTTTTATGATGCTGCACCACAAAGCGCCGCATCGCAACTGGATGCCCGATCTACCCTACCTCAACCTCTATGATTCTATTCTGATTCCCGAACCGGCCAGTTTGTTCGACAACTACGCCACCCGCGGGCGCGCGGCGCGCGAGCAGGAAATGAGCCTGGAAAAAGACATGCACCTGAACTACGATCTGAAAGTATGGCAAGATACCTCGGCCGGCACCGAACCCTGGCTAAAAAATGGCATGGAACGCGAACTTGCTGCCATGACTGCAGCCCAGCGCCGGGTATTTATGGAAGCTTATCGCGATGAAAATGAATTATTTATAAAAAATCGACCGGCTGGAGAAGCTTTGGTTCGCTGGAAATATCAACGATACGTCAAAGACTATTTGCGCTGCGTAGCTTCCGTCGACGATCAGGTGGGGCGTGTGCTTGATTACCTTGAAAAATCAGGCATGGCCGCCAATACCATTGTGGTTTACACCTCCGATCAAGGGTTTTACCTGGGGGAACACGGGTGGTTCGACAAACGGTTTATGTATGAGGAATCGTACCGCCAACCCTTGTTGGTACAATGGCCTGGCCATATTCCGTCGGGTGTACAAAGTGATGCGCTGGTCATGAACCTCGATTTCGCCCCTACCCTGCTGGATGCAGCCGGTGTGGAAGTCCCCGCTGACATGCAAGGGCAATCACTCAAACCTATTTTAATATCCGCTTCAACACCGCCCGACTGGCGCAAAGCCACGTACTATCATTACTTCGAATACCCGGGCATCCATGCCGTCAAAAGGCACTATGGCGTGCGCACCGACCGCTACAAACTCATCCATTTTTACTTCAACAACGATGAATGGGAACTTTACGACTTGGGAAAAGACCCTTCAGAACTAAACAACGTATACACCAAAAACGAATACCGGTCGGTCCGGGAATCATTAAAACGGACGCTGGATTCGCTGCAAATTGTTTATAAGGATTTCCCTGAAAACTACCTGGGAGCGCTTGAGCCGAAACAATACAAACACAAAGCCCTGAAAAAAGCCGTTCAGTTAACTTATCCCTCCGAAAAACCGGCGGCACTCAAATCACTCACGGATGGGCTTTATCAGGATTACAACATCTACAACGCCGGTATCCGCAACGGCTATGCTGCTTTCCGAGAAAAACCATTTGAAGGCGTCATTGATTTGGGCAAATCCAGGGATATTTACAGGCTCCGGTTTCATTTCATGCAATCGCCGGAAAGCTGGATTTACTACCCTGAAAGCATCGAAATTTCAGTTTCTGAAGACGGAAAAACGTATGAACCTGTACCGTCCATTGCATTCAGACCCACTCAGAAAACCGGGCACCAATGGGCCAACCTGGCATTTGACCCCCGATCGGCACGTTATGTAAAATGGATGGCCAAAGGCCTTTCGTACATCCCCTCCGGGCAGCCAGGCGCCGGTGAAAAGGCCTGGATATTTTGTGATGAGGTGGCTGTGGAGTAAATAACATTAACGGCCTTTGTGCATGTTTATACAGCCACCTCATTTGAGACAAATCCTCGATAAACCCTAATTGACTTTAACGTAATTTGCCGAAATATGCCTTCCATCGGGGCCGGTTGCGGTTAGCAAATAAAGCCCGGCAGGCAATTGCGTTATATTGATATCGGCGTTTTGACTGACTGGGCTTACCTTAATCACCTTGACCGCCTGACCTTGAGCATCCGTAATCAGCACTTTATCGAAGCCAATATCTGGAAGCCTGATTCCCAACAACCCGTCGCCCGGATTTGGGTAAATTTCCAACCTGAATTCAGATAGCCTGGAAACTTCCACACCGGCATCGCGGATTATCGATCCTTCATCTAAGGTGGTGAATGAGGTTTTTTGTATTGGAAATATATACGCTTCGTTTGTCAGAATCGGATATGGGCAAGGTCTGTAGGGTGGCAATCTTGCACCAATTACTTCAACGTGATAGGTGGTGGAAGGTAGCAGGCCTGCCATTTGATATTCCACCGTTTTTTCATTTAGAGAAGCCTCTACTTCCAATTCAACAGGGTTTACCAATTCACCGCGAACATCAAGCTGCGTGCTATATCTGAGGGTATATCCATCCATCACATCTGATTGAGGATTTGTTTGGTTGTAAATCAGCGCATCCCAACTCAGGCCGGCGCCACGCGACTCCCGTTCTTTAACCGACAAGCCTGTAAAATAACCAGGAGTATAGCCGTGTAAGGGCGGTGTGCATATAACAGGTTCAGTACACAAGTATATGCGGGCAACATTGGCTTGATCGCTGGTTTTTACAAACCGCAGGGCATTCACCGGGAATGTGGGCAGGTTGTGAATAGCCACCCATTGGTCATATTTGCTGGTTTTGATTTTTGTATAATATTGCCAGGTCGGACACGCACAATTTTTGTATTCAACCACGATGTCCCCAACACCTTGCACATCATAAAAGTAAATCGTATTCACCTTTACATATTTGGCGCCTGTACCTTCTCCTCCTATATTAATTTCAACAAAATTAGCCGCGGGATTTTGGTAATTGTAACCCGTCCATCCGTTCCCTGGGCAACCCACAGCGTAAGAGGAATTGAGTGGGTCGCAATTCCCGGCTGTTTGATCCAATAATCCGAATGTTTCTTTGGCCCGATCGTACAAATTAAATTGTTGAGTGTTTGGGCAGGTATACATTTCATTGACCCCATAACCGGTTGAAAAACAATCGCCATTAGTACCGTCATTGAGTTTGAGGATACAAGTCTCCTGCGGATTTTGGCAAACATTATCGGGTACACTGCAATCTGAAACTGTGTGGGTCGTAGAAATTTGAGCTAAAACGCCAGGCGCAGTCAAATCCGGAATGTTGCCATAGTTATCAATCGGAATGACAAAAAACCGGTAAGTAGCCCCACTGACGAGTCCAGGAATGATCACATTGGTAGTCCAGGTTTGGGTAAAAAGCGTTGCCTGGTTCATTTCGAATAAATCGGGGTTAGCAACAATCGCTGGATCTGAAGTATAATAAATCAGGTGACTCACTACACGAGGATCTTGAAAAGGATTGGGTTTTGTCCAGGTTAGTCGTACTGCTCCGCAACATACGGATACAGCGTTCACCTGATTCACCAATGGCGTTATGGGATCTTCCTGGAACACACCGGGGATGATAAACATCGGAGTTTCTCCAAGCTTATTCGTGAAAGGCAAATCCATATACGCGCCGTTGGGAGTAACTGTTTGACCATATTTCCGGCCATTTTCATCGAAGTTGACAATTTCAATTCTGGTTGCCAGTGCGGTTGTACCGAATACATTTTGATGAATGCCTACGGTACAGGTAATGTCGGGTAAAATATCGGTGGCGGAAGTACCCCATCGCCAGAGCGCAAAGATTTTTTTGGTCGGATCGTCTTTGCGTTCAAAATGGTACACACGCAGGTATGGATCTGAAATTCCGCAATTATTTTTTGCGCCTTTCCCTTCAGGGAAATTCAAAGCAAGAAGGTCTTGTTTAAACTTATAATCTTTAAGGACATTGCGCAATGTTTGCACATAGTACCATGCTCTTTTGGGCTGAAATTCGCTGCTGAGTAACCCGCAGTGATCGAACAAACCTCCGTCATATCCTTTGGAAGCATTATCGCGCAGGTCGAAGGCCATTGCTTTGTGGATATAATGCCCGGCGCCTTTAGCCGCAGAGATTTCCAAAAAACTTCGAACCAGCCATTGCGATTGTCGCAAGTGCCGCTGCACCGCATTGTCGATATTGACTTTAACTGGAGAGCTTGTTGGCCCGGTCCCGTAGTGCGCGTCGTATCCGAACTCGGAAAGCCAAACTTCTTTATCGCCAAGCGCAGCATCCAGGTTATTAATTTCAACCAACATGGTGGTCAGGTCGCCACGCAAGTCATCACACTCCGGGCAGATACCGTGTGTACTGCCGGCCAATGGGTTAAGGGCAATATCCGAGGCTGCAAAAATTTCGTTGGTGCTACGGTTGTTGCTTGTGCTGTAATGGTGAAAATTCAACACATCGAATGGATAAAGGGGGCCGGCCTGAAAACCCATTACCCCGGGAACACGGTTTGCCTGGCACCATGCTTTAATACCACTCACGTACCCTACGCGCAAATCGGCCAAACCTGCCATGACAAGTTTTGTTTGCGACACACTGTTTACGATGCCGAAATACCTGCCTGCCAGACCTGGTATTTCCAAGGTACTGCTGCGGCCATGGCCATCAAAATCAGCGCTTAATTGTGCAGCAAATTGTGGCGCAGTCATTTGCCAGTATGTTTTGCCTGTTAACCCAGCCACTTCCGATTGCAAGCCATGTTCAACGTCGAACCAGCTTTTTTCAGGCTCGTTTCCGTTTTCGATATATCGAAGGCGTGGGTATGCAGAAAACCCTTCATTCATTTGTGATGGCGGATAGTTCAGCAAATAGCCGCCATAACCAACGCCATATTTCGCTGCCAGCAAAGTGTTCCATTTAGCATGATCCAGGTACAGCGCAGGGTTGGAATGATTTTGAAGAGCAGGGTCGGTCAACCAGTTAAAATCAGGCAACGAAGCATTCGAACCGCCAGGCGGGCACCCTTGCCCCCAGGTATAATTGATATTGGTACAGATCGGTTTTTGTTCCAATAATTTTGGGCACCCGGAAGGGTAAAAATTGTATCCGCGCATTTCAGGCGCCAAGCCCTTGGTAGCGGGAGCTACTTTAAATGCCAATCCGGAATAATATACATTGAACGTAGATTGAGCATTTCCTTCATCGTAACTGGGGTTCCAACGATACTTTCCTGTCGTAGGGCAATTTGCAGTTGTGTTGTTATCGTAGTTGATATCATTGGCCCATTCATGGTACTCACGAATGAAACCAAATTTTTTCTGCCATACAATTGGGTCGGAAATGCGTGAATTGATTCCCACCAACTCACCCATGGTGGGTTGGACAGGCGCCTGTGCTTCCCCTTGAAAAGTAGCCGCTAATAGAACCGAAGCAACACACAATCTCTTTATGGATGCAAAACAATAAGCTAGAAAATTGAAATGGGAAAATGGCCGCCAATGGCAGCAAAGATGTGTAGTTTTCATGTTTTGTAAATTTAGTTTATCTTTGTATTACTGAGCAATAAAAGTATAAAATATTTTCAATTCACACAAAAGCAAACACAAATTTTAACACATGAAACTACTTAGAAATTTAACAAAACAACGATTTGGTGTTTATCCACACCTGTTTAGCCTACTGCTCGTATTCACACAAGCGAACGCTTCCATTGCTCAGAATGTATTTCCCGGCACCCTTTGGCTACAAGACCAAGGCGATGTCGATTCCCTGCAAATTCGGTACGGCAACCTCGAAAAAATACTTGGCTCCCTTTGGATCGGCGATGTTTTTTCCGGCGTCCCTACCACTTCAGGTATTCATGACTTGAGCCCGTTGGCAGGAATCAATGTGGTTTATGGTGGTTTGCAAATCAGAGGCAATCATGGTTTGAAAAACCTGAATGGCTTGCAAGGCCTCGATTCACTGTATGGCGATGTGCTGCTCATCAGCTACAACGACTCCCTGGAGAACCTGGAAGCTTTGGGAAACATGTCCTATGCGTATCCCTTGTTGCAGGTATCAAACAACGCCAATTTGATTTCATTGAACGGATTAACCGGCATCAACCGATGCCTGGAGTTGCTTATCCGTGACTGCCCAAAACTAGAAACCCTGCACGGGCTCGACAGCCTTACGACCTGTGAAAGCGGCATTTCATTGCGTTTTCTAAACAACCTTTATACATTGGAAGGGTTAAACCACCTGACAACCTTGTATGCGCCAGGTTACCTTTCATTCCTCGAAATAACCGATTGCCAACATTTGCTCAACCTGGATGGATTGGAAGCCTTGACAGAAAACCAGGCTGCTTCCTTTCACCTTAAACTTGAAAACCTACCCGGTTTACTGAATTTTGACGCGTTGCAAAAGCTTGGTTTGCATCAACCACGCCTGGGTAAAGTGGAAATCCGGAACTGTGATCGTATCGCCAACCTGGACGGCATTTCATCTTTTGATTTCATCGGGTCAGGGCTAACTATCATCAATAACCCATTGCTGCGAAAAATCAACCTGCCTTTGGTTGATACCATATGGGTTGGGGCGCAAATCACAAATAATGCCGCCTTGAATTGCTTGGAATTCAACCAATTGACATTTGCCTCTCACCTATGGATCGAGTCAAATCCATCCCTCAAAAACATTCACACCCTGTCGAATTTACAAGCATTGACCGACGAGGTTTCACTCTCCCTAATCAACAACGATAGCCTGTTGAACCTGGATGGTTTGGAAAACCTTCGCCGCACGGGTGGCATCGCCATCATTGGAAACGAGCAACTTGTTCATATCAATGGATTGTCGGGCATCGACAGCATTGGACCTGAGTACCCGGAAAATTTCAACAATATCTGGGTAAGTATTGGAGGTAATCAGCATTTGTTGAACATTAACGGACTTCAAAACCTTCAATTTCTCCATGGTAGTTTGGTAATCAGCAGCAACCCTTTGGTGGAATTTTTGGATAGCTTTTCACAACTGGATCAAATTTCATGGGATCTGCGTATCTCCTTCAACCCCCTGTTAAAATCCGTTAGCGGATTTCCCCGTCTTCAAAAAATCGGCAACACGTTTGAATTGTGGGACAACCCCTCTTTGACTGAAATATCTGGATTTTCGAATTTGGATACAATTGGAAATATTGGGCCATTCAGAACCGGAAGTCTGGACATTGGTTTGAACCCAAGGCTGAAAGACTTTTCTCCTTTTCAGCAACTGAGTTATGTAGGCAAACAGGTATTAATTAGAAAGATGGATAGTTTGGAAACAATCGCGCCATTAAATGGAATTTCAGAAACACAGTCCCTGGTGATTTCAGAAAATTCTATATTGAAAGGCATTGACGCATTTTACCAAATCACTTCGTTACCCGGCAGCTTTGGTTTTAACACCATTTCTAACAATTCATCTTTGCAACACGTGGATGGATTGCGAAATATTGCGATGATACTCGATAGCCTGACAGTGGCCGACAATCCTGTGCTGGAGGATTGTTCGGCCTTGTGCGAGGTCAAAAAACATGTACCTGCCTCAAAGTTAAAAATCAGAAACAATCCTGCGCCGTGCCATCAATTTTCAGCACTGACAGCCTGGTGTACTACGCTTGATCTAACTGACATCACCGACACATTGCCTGCCGTGTACCTCTACCCCAATCCATTAGGATCAGAACAGCAACTACAAATCCGCTGTGAAACCTGCCCGGAAACGATCGTAAAGGTTTTTGATGTAAAAGGAAATTTAAAAGAGGCGGCAACAACCATGAATGGTCATTGCCGCCTCGAAACCCGAACATGGTTGCCAGGATTTTATTGTATTCATTTGAATTGTAACAACCGTTGCGTCAGCAAATGGGTGATCAAACTTTAGCAATCACTTCCTTTCCAACACATCTTTCACCGCCCACAACACGTCTTTTTTCGACAGGCCGTATTTATCGAGCAGTTCAACCGGTTTGCCGCTTTCGCCAAAGCTGTCTTTCACTCCGATATATTCCATTGGAACGGGCAGGCGGTGTACGAGCAGGTTGGCAATGGCGTCGCCCAGGCCGCCGGCGCGTTGGTGTTCTTCAGCGACCACCACTGCTTTGGTTTTGCTAACTGAATCGAGGATAGCCTCGTCGTCGAGCGGTTTGATGGTGTGAATGTTGATCACTTCACAGGAAATCCCTTCTGCGGCCAGTTCCTTGGCTGCTTCGATCGACGTCCATACGAGGTGGCCGGTGGCGAAAATGGTTACGTCTTTTCCGCTTGCCAGGTGCAGGGCTTTCCCGATTTTGAACTTTTGATTTTCAGGCGTAAAAATTGGCCATGCCGGGCGCCCGAAGCGCAAATAAACCGGTCCGTGGTAATCGGCAATCGCCAGGGTGGCGGCTTTGGTTTGGTTGTAATCGCAAGGGTTGATCACCACCATACCCGGCAACATGCGCATCATACCGATGTCTTCGAGAATTTGGTGGGTAGCGCCGTCTTCGCCGAGAGTCAGGCCGGCGTGAGATGCGCAAATTTTGACATTTTTATGCGAGTAAGCGATGCTTTGACGGATCTGGTCGTACACCCTGCCGGTAGAGAAGTTGGCGAAGGTGCCGGTGAAAGGAATTTTTCCGGCGGTAGCCAAACCCGCAGCAATGCCCATCATATTGGCTTCTGCGATGCCGACTTGAAAGAAGCGTTCGGGGAATTCTTTTTGGAAATGTTGCATTTGAAGCGACTCCATGAGGTCGGCGGTGAGGCCTACCACCTTGGAATTGCTGCGGCCCAGTTCGAGCAGGCCTTGTCCGAATCCTTCGCGCGTTGCGCGTGAGCCGGTGGATATGATATCGTTGAGTTTAATCACGGATTAATTTGATTTAAAAGATTTGACAGATGATTTCACCTGATTTTAAAGGATTTGATTCGAAAAAAGATTGGCACTTTTTTGCGGTGGATATAAATGACACTTCGGAATAATCAAAAAAGCATGTATTGCGCCCCTCCTAAAAATCCCAAAATCCGCGCAATCCATAAATCCAATTAATCCGCGATCAATAGTCGCCCAGGGCAGTAACCGGCAATTGCGCCATGGCACTGTCGAATTGCTCCTGATTGGGCGCTTTGCCGTGCCATTTGTGGGTACCGGCCATAAAATCGACACCGTAGCCCATATCAGTTTTCATCAATACGACTACCGGTTTGCCTTTGCGGGTGCGGCGTTTGGCGCGCTGGAGCATGGCAGCTACGGCTTCCAGGTCGTTGCCTTTGTCGAGGATGAGCACATCCCAGCCGAAGGCTTTCCATTTAGCGGGCAGGTTGCCCAGGCTGATGACCGCGTCGTTGGGGCCGTCGATTTGTTGTCCGTTCCAATCCACGGTCACGATGAGGTTATCCACTTTATGGTGGGCGGCGAACATGATGGCTTCCCAGCATTGCCCTTCCTGGAGTTCGCCGTCGCCGCAGAGGCAGAACACCCAGCGTTTATCGGCGTCGAGGCGTTTGGCGAGGGCCGCGCCGATGGCTGCGGAAATACCCTGGCCGAGCGAGCCGCTGGCGATGCGAATACCTGGCAGGCCTTCGTGGGTAGCGGGGTGGCCTTGCAGGCGGGTGTTGAGTTTACGGAAGGTGTTGAGTTCTTTTACTTCGAAGTAGCCGGTGCGGGCCAGTACGGAGTACCAAACCGGCGAGATGTGGCCGTTTGACAGGAAGAACATATCCTGGTTGCGGCCGTCCATTTTAAAGGGTTTGGGTTTGTGTTTCATGATTTTTCCGTAGAGGGCTACGAAAAATTCGACGCAGCCGAGCGATCCGCCGGGGTGGCCGCTTTGACAATTGAACACCATCCGCACTATGTCGCGACGAACCTGTGCGGCGAGTTCCTTGAGTTGGGCGATTTCTGCCATATCGTTTTGAATGATCTAGGTGGTTTATTCAACTACAAACAAAAACGGGCAGGCGCACGATGAATGATCGCGAGGCGCACGGATTTGGTGTGTTGAAAAACACGTTTTTCTTGATGGGAATTAAAACCGGAAAGGCGCTGCGAAGGTAGGGAAAAGGGTGTGGAATAAGGGTAAGGAAGCGAGGGAAAAATTCAAAACGATTACTTCAACGCAAAGCGCTAAAGGTCGCCTTTAGTTTTTTCCCGATTTGAGCCCAGGCTTCTTCGCGATCTTCCCATTCTCCACTTTTTACAGGTGCTACTTCCATGCCTTTCTTTGGCAACGGGTCTCTTTGTTCGATATCCTCGCCATAAAGGTAATGTCGAATGATTACCGGGATAAAGGTTTTACCCGATGTCAAAGCGAATTGATGCATAAACTGAGCGTCTGCATCGGCGAAATAGCCGGAGGAAATCAAGCCGATGAAGATATCCGTGCTTTCCAGGTTTTGCACAATGGCATTCTGCCGGATGGTTCCCGGAAGTATATCCAAGACGTTCCAGGATTTGATAACATTTTCTTTTTCAAGGGATTGCAGGCATTGCTCTTTGAACTCTTTGACAAAATCAATTGGAATTTTTTCGGATTTAACCGGTAAGGCATCTGCACCGAAGATGATCGTGACGTTCAGTGTTTTGCTCTGTGATTCCATTTTCCCGTTGGTTTTTAACTGTTCCAATGATTTTAGAAGTACTTCTTTGTCTACATTTTCACCTTGCATTAAAAGCGCTTTTTCAAACAATGGATTGGATTCCGAAATATGTTCTAATGTAAAGTTGATTTCCGATGCAGGCAAAGATAAGCGGCGGGCCAGCGTCGGGACGTCCAGGGTGGTTTTTTCTTTGTGTGCCAGGTGCACTGCATATACGATTCTTTCCATCACCCAGAAAGCTGGCTCGGGTTTCCTTTTTTCATGTTTAAAATGCAACAAGGAAGCTGTTGTCAATGGCGCCGTAAGCAAGTATTGAGCAGGGCTTCCTGGTTTGATATCCACTGCGTCTTTGGCTGCCAATTGTTTTAGCAGTCGAGTACCCTGGGTGATCATGGGAGCATGTTCAAGTGTCATACCAGCTAATCGCCCGAGCATGACGCCCAATATTTCAAAATCAGGTATATCCTTTTTATGGTGGTCAAGGTGCTTTTCCAATCGGTCGAAAGCTTCCTGAGCAGACAAGTTTCTTTGAATCAATAAATAACAGGCAAGCAACGCACACATGGGGTTTTGTTCGGCCGATTCCAACAAGGAGTTTTGCAGCGAAGGAGGTAAATCGATCGCACGATCCAGCATGGCCAGAAAGGCTTTTTCTGCCCACCAATTCCATTCGTCCGTTGGGTTAAATCCGGCTGATATCGGCGCCGTAAGCACACGGGCAGAATTGAGCAAAACGCCATCCTGGTCAATAAAAGCGAAAAACTGCGTTTGGAACCCGACAAAACAATAAAGAGGAACCCGTTCTGCCCCGTTTTTATGTTTATATTCCAGGTAATATTGTCCTGGGAGGCACTGCGCAGAGAAAATGACGCCACCTCCTTGTTGGGTCTTGTGGATTTCCACGTCAAGGAAGTCATGCGTTAATCCATCGGGTCCAATCAATTGAATCTGGTTTGAAAAATCGAAAACCCCAGCCAACGCATCTGAATCTGACGGCGCCGGAAAACGAAACATAAGGAAAATGCTGCTGTCTTTTCCGGCGAACAATCCCTCATGGGTTGTATAATTTTTGGAAAAATAAACAGCCGGGTCGGTATATGTTTCGAACGAAGTATCGGCCCCTTGAAGCAATATGGCCGTTACTTTTTTGGGATTAATTGCGATCAGGGGTTTGGTGGAGGCGTTCAATTCAATTTCCTGGGTAGATGCCACCCCAAAATAACGGGTTTCCAAGGTGTAGTTGCCTTCCGGCAAATGCAGTCGGGCGCTTTCAAAACCTTCATACACCACGTTCATTGATGCATTGGTCAGAATCATTTTCACATCCTCTGCCCCGGGGGCGATATTCAACTCCAGAAATGCCATTGCTGTTGTGGATTCCAAAACGGCATTTTTTAGTTCTGTAACCTCGGAGGGCCCGAAAACGATTGACTGTGCTTTATTGATATCATTCAACCGCAAAACAAAATCAGGATTCTGCACCGGATCCTTTTCGACCGACAATTCTGGCACCCTTTTATTTAATTCTCGAATCACACTCAACAATGGTTTTTGAGCCGGTGATTTTTCAGGATCCAGAATTTCCAAAAAAGCCTTGGTGAAATAACTTCTATAAACCGTGTGTTTCCCATCCGACTCCTCCGATTCATAGGATGGCGTATTGTGCGACGTAGCAAATGCAATCACATGGGTAGATGTGTGAGGCGCTAATTTTTCAGGTAGGTGAATATATGGGGTCTGGCTATTTGCATAATTGATGAACGTCCGGCAGCAATCCAGCACAAACACAATTTCATCAAACAAAGCGAATTTTTCAATCAACTCCAAATAAGCGGAAATGCGCACATTGGCTTGTACGTACACGTTTTCGGACCAAAACGGCAAACAGATGCCGGCGTCATAGGAACTGAGCCCAATTCCGTGGCCGCTGAAGTAAAAATAAAACCGGCGCATGGGCGATTCTGCTTCCATTGCCCGGTTCATCAGCTGTTCAATTCCCTTGTCAATTTCATCCTGTGAAGGGCGCACCTTGCCGCCTTTCTCAATACTGGATGTAATCAAGGAAATATTCGACTTGTCAAGCCCTCCTCCATTTGGATGGATAAGCCATTGATACATCCGTTTAGAATCATCAATCGGAGAATGCAATGAAAATTCATAATTCGGATAATGATTTATCCCAATGACGATGGCAAAATCTTTGGAATTCATG
>JAEUUR010000419.1 GCA_016787465.1 Saprospiraceae bacterium
GCCGGAAAGTGTGGTGCATCCGTTCCGCAAGTATTTTGAAGAATTAAACGTAGGCGATACCCTTACGACCGCCAACCATACGGTTTCTGAAACAGATATCACCAATTTTGCCAATGTGTCGGGCGATAATTTTTACGCCCATATGGATGTGACCTCGCTAGAGGGCACGCCTTTTACAGGCCGCGTGGCGCATGGTTATTTTATCCTCTCCAAAGCAGCGGGCCTGTTTGTCGAAGCCCGCAAAGGGCCGGTTTTGCTCAATTACGGCCTTGACGAATGCCGTTTCACCAAACCCGTGTATCCGGGCATGACCATCGGTGTGAAACTCACCGTTAAGGAAAAAATTGAAACAGAACAAAAAATTGATGACCCCTTACCCCCGCGCGGCATCGTGCGTTGGCAGGTGGATGTGTACGATGAAACCGGAGAAACGGTGGCGCTGGCTACGATTTTGACAATGGTGAGGAAAGGGAATTGATTCGATTGGTTCGATTGTTCGATTGGTTATTAACAGTTTTTTAAAAAAAGAAAGATATGCATGCGTAAAATATTCATAATAAGCACCTTAACAAGAGACCTAATCGAATAATCGAACAATCGCAACAATCGAACAATCGAATCAATCCTCATTGTCTTCCGCCCGCCACTCGGCATAGCTGTTCGGCGTTTCGCGCAGAATTACGGCTACAAGCTCCGTTTCCTTCGGAAACAAGGGTCGAATTTTGTTGATAAACATCAACATCAGGTTTTCACAAGTGGGTTGAAAAGGCACCGTGAATACTTTTTCAAATTCTGAACTCAGCAGTTCGTTTTTTACGTAAGGCGCTTCTTCATTCAGCACCAGGGCATGATCGTAGATCGAAATGATCTCCTCCTGCACGATTTTTTTAAGGTTGCCAAAATCGATCACCATACCGTTTTTGACGTGGGTGTCGTCTTCCATCGGTTTGCCGCGCAGGGTTACATGCAGGTGATACGTATGCCCGTGAATGTTTTTGCAAGGCCCGTCATATCCATACAGGGCATGCGCCATTTCAAAGGTAAATTGTTTGGTTACTCTAACTCGCTGTTGCATAGTTTGGCTATTGTTCAGGTAGCACGGGCATAGGTAACACGGGCTTCAGCCCGTCCAGTATGGAGGCCTTTAGGCCACCGTTGAATCACTTACCCTTTAATTTGGTTTACTTGAATAATGTTCACCGGGCAGTTTTTAGCGGCCAGCAAATTGTCGTCCAATTCCAGGTCGTTTACTAACACCGAATAAAATCCTTTTTTGTCAACACCGCCCACAAGCGTGCATTTGCCGTCGCGTTTGTTGATCCGCCAGCGGTATTCGGCGGCTTCCACACAGGCGTTGCAGCCGATACATTTTGCTCGTTGTTGGGTGATTCTGATCACGATTTTCAATTTTTTCCCGATCGTTCGGAATGATTATTCAGGTGCTTGACACCAGTTTGTACAGTTTATCCGATGGCCTGATTTTTTCACCGATATGTAACGAGAAGTGTTCTCCTTTGTTCACTTTTTCGGTGGGCAGGTTATTTACCCGAAGTTCATTTACTTTCAATTGCAGATAGCCCGTTGTTGGTCCGGTGATCATGATTTCATCGCCTACCGACAAGCTGTGGGTTTCACAGACGAACTCGCCGACGCCGGCTTTGTCGAAATATTTGACGCCTTTGGCCAGGTAGACTTTCTTTTTGGAAGCCTTGGAGCCCGCTTCGTCGCTCCATTCGCCCATTTTGCGGCCCAAGTAGTAGCCATCCCAAAATCCGCGGTTGTAGACGGTAGCCAGTTCCGTTTTCCAGGCCTCAATTTTCTCCGGCGCATAAGTGCCGTTCAGGTAAGATTCGATGGCTTCGTTGTAGCAGCGGGTCGTGGTGTACACATAATCGGCTGAGCGACCCCGCCCTTCGATTTTCAGTACGCGAACCCCGGCATCGAGAATTTTATCCAGAAAATCGATGGTACACAGGTCTTTGGCCGACATGATGTACTCGTTATCTACTTCAAATTCAATGCCTTCGTCTTTATCCATCACCACGTAACTCCTGCGGCAATTTTGTATGCAAGCGCCCCGGTTGGCGGAAGCGAAGTGCGAGTGCAGGCTGAGGTAACATTTACCGGAAACCGCCATGCAAAGCGCGCCGTGGGCAAAAATTTCCAATTCCACCAGCCTGCCCGACGGGCCGGTGATGTTTTGCCGTTTTATTTCCCGACTAATATCCGCCACTTGTTTCAGACTCAATTCACGTGCAAGCACGATCACATCGGCGTATTGAGCGTAAAATTCTACCGTATCGATGTTCGACACGTTGGCCTGGGTGGAAATGTGGATTTCCATGCCAATTTTTTTAGCATAGTTCATCACGGCATGGTCGGAGGCAATGATAGCCGTGATACCGCTGGCTTTGGCTGCATCCACGATGCTTTTCATCAGGGTGATGTCGTGGTCGTACAGAATGGTATTGAGCGTCAGGTAGGTTTTTACCTGATGTTCTTTGCCGATGCTGGCGATTTTACGCAGGTCGTCGAGGGTGAAATTGTTGGCCGCGCGAGCGCGCATGTTGAGCTGTTCAACGCCAAAATAGACCGAATTGCAACCGGCTTTGATGGCCGCCATCAGCGCTTCGTAAGAGCCGGCAGGCGACATTAATTCGATGGAACGATTCATAAACTGGTACTGGAAGCTGCAAAGGTAGCGGAAATCATGGATTTTATGGGCAATCCTGAGTCTGGGTTTGGTATTGTTGCCGAGTTTTGCTAATTTTACTCACATAAAACTACCTTTCACAAATAAACCTGAATCCAATGACACACCACTACTTATCTAAGCTTAGCTGGGCAATTCTTCTTTTGGGCTTTTGTTCGGACCTTTCAGCGCAAATTACCCTGTCCTTCCAAAGTTCCAATGTAACCTGTTTCGGAGGGAACAATGGCGCGGCAAAAGTCATTGCGTCGGGCGGCGTACAACCTTACCAGTATGCATGGAACAATGGTGCTACGACGGATTCCATCGGCATGCTGATGGCAGGTATTTATAAGGTAGTCGTACAGGATGCAGCGTTGAATGCCAAGGTAGGGACGGTCACTGTGACGCAGCCGGGCCCCTTGTGGGTGTCAGTATACGGCCAAAGTCAATTGTGCGAAGTAGCCCCCGACGGATTTGCGATTGCGGTGGCTTCTTACGGCACGCCGCCTTATACGTATCAATGGAGCAATGGCGTTGTGGATAGTGCAATTTACAACCTGACAAGCGGTACCTACACAGTTACGGTAACGGATGCTCATAGTTGTACCGACAGCGATTCGTATTCCCTCAATTTTTGGAATCATGGTTTATATTTATACGAAAATGTAGTTGATCCCGTATGCAGGTTAGAAAATGGCTCCTTCGGTATTTCGGTGTATTCAGGCACGGCACCTTACACCTATGTGTGGAACACCGGCGATTCTACGGCTCAAATCAATGGACTGGATACCGGATATTATGCCGTGACGGTGACGGATTCCCGCGGTTGTTCCAATACCGCATCCGAGCAGCTGATTCAAATCCTGCCTTCGCCTACTACCATCCATTGGCCCATTACCTTTTTCACGAATCAACCGCAATGGCTTTATTTATACGGCCCCACAGACACCCTCGAAAAAGTATGGAGTGTGGCGGATACCTCAGGGGCTATTCTTCAGGGGCAAGGCACCGATAGCATACTTGTTCAGTGGAACACACCCGGACCTAAAAAAGCAACTTGTAAGCGCCTGGTAGAAGGGCTGGATTGTTTTTTTAACCTTTTCTTCGTCAAAGTGGAGCTTGCTGTGGGTGCATCCGAGCCGGATCAATCCATGTTTCGTGTATTCCCCAACCCATTCGATGATTACCTGGTGGTTCAAACCGATAGCCTGGAAACGGTTCGGTTGGAGTTGTTGAACGCTTCCGGTAGCCAGGTTTTTTCCGGCGTTCTAAAAGCACCGGAAGGCAGGTTCCCGACGGGAAACCTGCCTTCCGGTGTGTATTTCTTGCGTGTTGAGGGCCCTCAAGCTACGCAACTGCAAAAAATTGTTAAGCAATAGGAGTTATACTTCGCGCTGTTTGGTTTTGAAATCAGCCTTCGGCTAAAGCATTTGTTTACAGCGCTCTGTATGACAGGGCGCATTCAAAACCACTCTGGGTTGAGTATAGCTTAATGTGCCACAACTACCTTTTTGCTTCCTGTCA
>JAEUUR010000436.1 GCA_016787465.1 Saprospiraceae bacterium
AAATCGGATGTAACCTCCGAGATCGGTAACCACCTGCACCGCGCAGAAACAGTTAAACTCAGCGATTCTCTCCTTCGGGTCAATTATTTAATTCGCCAACAAGGATTCGGAATTGTCGCCGTAACCGACGACGAGGGCGCAATTGTCGGTGTGATCGATGATATGGGTTTAGCAAATTTCGTCCGCCTGACGGAACGCCGCAAACCATGATCGCGGATTTGATGGATTTGGGGATTTCGCGGATTTTTTTTTGGATTATTAGGGATTTTTTGGATTTTGGGAAGCGGCAATCTCATGAGCTACTTGATCGTAAAGTCGACGTGCAATTATTTTGCTAGTCGACATAAAAAGCATGCTTTTCGAAATTTACAATCAAAAATTCTGCGTTTTCTGCGAACTCTGCGGGAAAACACTTTTGAGACAACATCTTTAAAAATCTCTAAAATCCCCAAAGCCTCCGCGAAATCCCCAAATCCGGCGTTTCTCGTAACCTCGAAATGACTTTCTCGGCTGCGCCTCGAAATGACAGGAGTATCCCAAAAATCTTGAAAAATCCTCCGTGCTTTCTCGGCTGCGCCTCGAAATGACAGGAATATCCCAAAAATCCTGAAAAATCCTCCGCGAAATCCCTTAATCCGGCGAATCCGCGATCAGCCGCCAAAAGCATTCAACCCGGTCACATCCATACCGGTGATCAGCAAGTGGATATCGTGGGTACCTTCGTATGTGAGTACCGTTTCAAGGTTCATCATATGACGCATGATCGGGTATTCATTCGTGATACCCATACCGCCGTGGATCTGACGCGCTTCGCGGGCAACATTCAAGGCAGTCAGCACATTGTTGCGTTTGGCCATACTGATTTGAGCCGGAGTAGCGCGGCCGTCGTTGGCCAGCGTGCCCAGGCGCCAGGTGAACAACTGTGCTTTGGTGATCTCCGTGATCATTTCAGCCAATTTTTTCTGAGTCAGCTGGAAACTGCCGATCGGTCGACCGAATTGCTGGCGTTCTTTGGAATAACGCAATGCAGAATCATAACAATCCAGTGCCGCACCGATGGCGCCCCAGGCAATACCGTAGCGGGCTTTGTTCAGGCAGCTCAACGGGCCTTTCATGCCAATTACATTTGGAAGGTGGTTCTTTTTAGGTACGCGCACATCTTCAAAAATCAATTCGCCGGTGATGCTCGCGCGCAAGCTCCATTTGCCGTGGATTTCAGGGGCGGAAAAACCTTTCATGCCTTTTTCTACGATCAGGCCGATTACTTTTCCGTCTTCATTTTTTGCCCATACAACGGCAATATCCGCAACGGGTGAATTGGTAATCCACATTTTGGCGCCGTTGAGAATGTAGTGGTCGCCGTCGTCCTTTACATTGGTGATCATGCCGGCCGGGTTGGAACCGGCATCGGGTTCGGTCAGGCCAAAGCAACCGATCATTTCACCGGAAGCGAGTTTAGGCAGGTAATGGCGGCGTTGCTCTTCCGAACCGAATTTATAAATCGGGTACATCACCAAAGAACCTTGCACGGAAGCCATCGAACGAATACCTGAATCGCCGCGCTCCAGCTCCTGCATGATGATACCGTAGGCAATCTCATCCATGCCTCCACAACCGTATTCTGCCGGAAGGGAAGGACCGAAAGCGCCAATTTCCGCCAAACCTTTAAACAGATGATGCGGACATTCCGCTCGGTTTGCGTAATCTTCTATGATCGGACTGACTTCTGATTTTACCCACTGCCGCACTGCATCGCGGGCAATGAGGTGTTCGGAAGAAAGCAGTTCGTCGAGCAAATAATAATCGTGATGCTGGTAGCGGTCTTCGCGGGCAGAACGTTTGGCCGTATGGGCAGTGCCGTTGGATTGCATAGTCTGTAAGTTTTTACCTGTTTTAACACAAATTATTGATTTTCAATAACTTGTGATTTGAAATAAAACCGGAACTGGTTAAAAAATGACGGTTAGGTTTTAAAAACGCTGCAAAGGTAAGGAATGTTGAATTTAGAGAGTGCAAATTTTAACCAAACGCCAATTTTACAAAATATTATTCCAAAACCAGGTTCTTAATTTTATCTTTTTGAAATAAGCTATTGAAATTACTCACCATTTCCAGTCATCACCCAGCTCTTCCAACGGATCAATTTTGACGCTTTTTTTGGTGGCGATCCGTTGTTTTTGGCGTTCAACAACCAGGCGTGCCAGGCCGATGTTGGCAGGTTCCGGCGCATCCGGGCGCATCACCGGTACAATTTTTTCTTCCAGCACATCGAGGCGGTAAAGCAAGCTCATGAGTTGTTCAGGTTCCTTTTCCAGCATTTCGGCAATACGTTGCGAAAGGGCATGAATCAAATCTGCTTCGTCGTACACCTTTTGTTTGGCGAGTTCGAAGGAACCTTCAAGCAGGGAGGCTGTTTCTTTGTTAACATCTTCTTCCATAGGCTAAAGGTACGGGCAATTTGGAAGAATAGTTCGCTGCTGGTTTGTACTTTTGCGGGTTCAACAAGCGTGATATGAAACAGTCAACCATTTTAAAACCTGCCACCATTCAGGGCGTTGGCCTGCACACAGGCAAAAAAGTTACCCTGACCATCAAACCTGCTGAAGCAAACCACGGCTTCCGTTTTCAGCGTATCGACTTGCCGGATCAACCGGTGATTCCAGCCGATGTCAAATTGGTATTTTCCACCAATCGTGGAACTACCCTGAAAAGTGGCGATGCACAAGTTTCAACCGTGGAACATGTACTGTCGGCATTGGTCGGCTTGGATATCGACAATGTGTTGTTGGAAATTGACGGCCCGGAAATGCCGATCATGGATGGCACCTCCTTGCCTTTTGTTGAAGCGATCCGGAAGGCGGGTATGCAAGAGTTGGATGCCGAACGCGATTATTTCGTAGTAACCGAACCCATTTCCTATAAAGATGAAGTAACGGGAACAGAATTGATGGCTTTACCGGCCGATCACTTTGAAGCCACTGTTATGATCGATTTTAATTCAAGTGTATTGGGCCAACAATTTGCAGCCTTGAACAATATGTCGGATTACGAAAAAGAAATTGCTCCGTGCCGCACGTTCGTTTTTTTACATGAATTGGAAAAACTGCTCGACATGGGCTTGATCAAAGGCGGCGATCTGGACAATGCAATTGTGATTGCCGACCGCAAGATGGACGAAGAAGATTTAAACACCCTGGCTCAAAAACTTGGAAAACCGGGTTTGGAGATTGACCCCCAAGGCGGCGTGCTGAATACCATCAAACTGCACTTTCAAAACGAACCGGCCCGCCATAAACTATTGGATGTGATCGGTGATCTTGCGTTGATTGGAAAACCCATCCGGGGGAAAATTGTGGCATCCAAACCGGGGCATACCGCGAATATTGAGTTCGCTAAAATTCTAAAAAAAACTTTACTTGAGAAACGACGTTTAATGGGGGTACCCAAATACGACCCCGAAAAAGAACCGGTGCTCGACGTGAATGGTATCATGAAATTGTTGCCGCATCGTTACCCGTTTTTGCTGGTGGATAAAATCATCGAGATCAGTGAAACGCATGTCGTTGGTATTAAAAATGTAACGATGAACGAAGGGTTCTTTCAGGGGCATTTCCCTGAAAACCCTGTATTCCCGGGAGTATTGCAAATAGAAGCCCTGGCACAAACCGGAGGTATTCTGGCTTTGTATAACGTACCGGATAAAGGAAATTGGGATACATATTTTTTGAAAATCGACAATACCAAGTTTAAAGCCAAGGTTTCGCCGGGCGATACCCTGATTTTAAAAATGGAATTGATCGAGCCGATTCGCAGAGGTATTGTGCATATGCAGGGTACCACCTATGTGGGTAGCAAAATTGTTTCAGAAGGTGAGTTGACAGCACAAATTGTCAGAAGAACCAAAGAGACAACAAACCCAAGCGAATAAAAAAGGTGTCTTACCATTAAGGCCGTGTGTTTTTAAATTAGGGGATCAGCCCCCCGGAAACACCATTATAGTTATCCATGGAATATTCACAGAGCAGTATAAGGGATATACATCCCAACGCTAAAATTGGAAAAAATGTCAGCATCGGCGCGTTCACGACGATAGAAGAGGATGTTGTCATTGGTGATGATTGTCGGATTGGTTCCAATGTCCATATTTACAATGGCGCCAGAATCGGGGATCAATGCCAGATTTTTAATGGCAATTCAATCAGTGCCCCTCCTCAAACCAAAGTATTGATTGATGAGCCGGCCACTTTGGAAATTGGCAGCGGAACAACCATCCGAGAGTTTTGTACCATCAACCGGGGCAACCTTAAATTCGGAGGTAAAACGACCATCGGTGAAAATTGCCTGCTCATGGCTTACGTGCATGTAGCGCACGATTGTATCGTTGGGCACGATTCGATACTGGCCAACAATGTTACGCTTGCGGGCCATATTGAAGTGGGTGAATGGGCAACCTTGGGAGGTATGGTAGCGGTGCATCAGTTTGTTCGAATTGGAGAACAAACCATGATTGGCGGTGGTTCGTTGGTTCGGAAAGACGTGCCTCCGTTTGTAACGGCAGCGCGGGAGCCACTTTCTTATGCCGGTATCAATTCAATCGGGCTTCGCCGCCGGGGCTTTTCCCAATCCGACATGCACCATATTGAAGATATATACCGCTTACTTTTTGTGCAGGGATTCAGCACCAGTAAAGCTATAAAGTTGATTGAAACCGAAATTCCACCTAGTGCTTATCGCAACCGGATCATCGGTTTTATTACCGGCGCCAAACGAGGTTTGATGAAAGGATTTCGCACAAAGAACACATGAACATCCGGGTAGAAAATTTAGGAAAAAGATACCGCTTCGATTGGATATTCAAAGGTATGAGTTATCAGTTCGAAGCAGGGAAAAGGTATGCCATCCTCGGCGCCAACGGCTCCGGAAAGTCGACGCTGATGAAAATTTTGTCGGGTCATCTAAGTCCTTCCAAAGGAAAACTGGTGTATGAATTAAGTGGAAAAACGATCAACCCGGACGATATTTACCGGCAGGTAGCCTACGCCGCTCCGTATATCGATCTGATTGAAGAGCTCACCCTGGAAGAGGCAATCCGTTTTCATGCAGGCATTAAACCCCTGTTGCCCACGATTTCGGAAAAGCAAATTATTGAGTTGCTTGCCTTGCCCAAAGCCCGAAATAAAGAGATCCGGCATTTCTCATCCGGCATGAAACAACGCCTCAAATTGATGCTGGCCATGGCATCCGACACCCCTATCCTATTGCTGGATGAGCCATCTACGAACCTTGATTTGCAAGGAATCGCCTGGTATAAAAACCTGATTCAGGAGTTTGCTTCAACGAGATTGGTAATCATTGCATCCAACGATCCGCATGATCTTGAAATCTGTGAAGCCCAGATCAGTATCATGGATTATAAAAAGTGAAGTCAAATGGTATTTTGTTCCACGTGGAACAATGTCCCCTCCCCCTCCTCCCCCTTTTTTTCTACTATCCGGATCATCAACTTTCTTGTTCCACGTGGAACATTGTGGCATTAAAGTCGGGTAATAATAAATTCCACCCGTCTGTTTTTGGCCCGTAATTGCTCTGAACTATTGTCCGTCAAAGGCGCCTTGGGGCCGACGCCCTCTATCCCAATTCGTTCGGAAGCAATCCCCTTTTTCACCAAAAACTGTTTGATCGCATCGGCTCGTTGTTCCGATAACTGCATCAATTTATCTATCTTTCCTACATTGTCCGTATGCCCTTCAATGCGGATATGCATGCCTGGGTTCTTGGCAAGGGTGAGAAAAAGGCGATCCAATTCAGCATAGGATTCATCCAAAATCACGGCCGTTGATTGTTTGAAGTAGATCGGATTCAACTCGATTTTGGAGTTGATTCGGAGCAGGTCGACATACAAATCGATGTATTGTTCCCTGAAATAGTAGTAGTCGCGGCGGAACAAAACATGCTCCACTTCTCCGGCGTAGCCCGGATATTCCGCCACAAAATCTGTTTTCACCCCTTTGGGTATCTTCAATCGGAAGGTGCCATCGCTTGCAAGAATCTGGTTTTTTACCCCCCGCTCCATCGTGTAAGTCACCGTGGCATTGGTGATCAATTCTTTGGTAGCCCGGTTGATTACCCGCCCGATTACTTCCAGTTCCGTTGCTTGCGGTGGAGCAATTCGTACCCGGAACACATCCGAATTCCCATCCCGTTTCGAGCAAAAGTAAATATACCCGGAGGTCATGTTGAAATAGGGCTGACTATCATCAAATTTGGAATTGATCGGTTCATCCAATCGCACGGGCGCCGACCAGCGCGTCCAACTGCTATCCAGCCTTTGGGCCATGTAAATATCATTTCCTCCCAAACTGCCTGGGCGGTTAGAGGAAAAATACAAGGTTGTATTGTCTTCCGATAAATATGGAGTTGTTTCACGGCGCGCCGAATTGATCACACTCCCCATGTGATTCGGGGCGCTCCATTTGTTGGGGCCTTCCCTGAAACAAACATACAAGTCCATGTCTTTCGAATCGAATCGCGCCGCCGAAAGGATCAGGATTTCACCATCGAAACTCATGGTCAAACTGACATCCGAGGTGATGGTGTAATAATCGCGAATTTCAATGGGCTCCGGAAAACTCCAACCAATACTGTCGGGTACACGGCTGACTTTAGAAAAACCGCGTTCCATATTGCCATTCGGCAAAAATTGATTGATGACATAGAACGAATTCGGATCGGGCGTGAGTGTTACCATGCTATTCGGCAAGGCGTTGTTCAGCGGGTATCCGGGGTGTTCCACTTCCACAAAATCGAAAGAATCGGCATGGGCAATCCATACCTCCTGATTAAAGGCGGCACTTACCGGATTGGAAACTTTGCTTCCCGCGATCTGGCTATACACTTCGCCAAGTAAAGCAACGTATTGATCCGGCTTCAACTTCAGCGCCATATCCACACTGTCGATCAACAACGTTTGATTATAATCCGGATGACCAATACGAGTAAAGTATAAGGTGCGACCGTCTCTGCTCGGCACCGGCGTTATTTCAGCATAAGGAGAGTTGATCAGCGCGGGCAGTTTCTCCAGTTGAAAATAAGTGTACTGCCCAGTTACCTCCAGCTGAAAACAGCCAAGGCAGATAAAACAACAAACAATCAGCTTTGAATTCATGTGTGCAAAATTAACTACATATTGACCGAATGAACACCTTTTCAATTCATAGCGGCCCTCAAAATTTATCCCTGTTCCGTACCTTCGCAGCATGAAACATTTTCTACTTTTTATATCCGCATTGTTACCCATGGTTAACCAGGCACAAACGAATTACGCGTCCGTACGCCAAAGCATTCAAAATACTGCCTGGACATTTCGCCAAGCAACCGATTCCACCGCCCAATGGAAATCCGTTACAGCTCCCATCAGCGTGCATACGGCACTGCTTCAGAACGGAATCATCGAAGACCCGTTCTACAGAGATAACGAAGAAAAACTGCAATGGATTGAAAAAGAAGACTGGGAATTTCAAACAACGTTTGATGTCGACCCAACTACCCTATCCAAGAAACATATCGAACTGATTTTAAAAGGAATCGATACCTACGCCCAAATCTACCTGAATGATACGCTGATCCTGGAAACAGACAACATGTTCCGTATCTGGAAAGCCGATGTAAAACGCCTGCTAAAACCAACAGGCAACAAACTCCATTTCTATTTTGAAAGCCCTCTGAAAAAAACAGAAGCTGCCTGGAAAGCCCTGGGGTATGAACTGCCGGGCGGACAACGGGTGATGAGCCGAAAAGCGCAGTTTCATTATGGTTGGGATTGGGGGCCAAAATTCGTCGGCTGCGGTATTTTGAAAATGCCTGAACTGCTCGCCTGGGACGACCTGCTGCTGGAAAACGTGTACATCACCACACAAAGCGTGACACCGGAACTGGCCAAAATGGTAGCGCGTTACCGCTATCGAAGCGATTTTACCGGCCCTGTTACAGTGATTGCACGCGATGGGAAACGCAAATCAGTGGAAGACCGGAAATTCTGGGCCGGTGTGCATGAAGACTCCGTCACCTTCGAAGTTCAAAATCCAAAGCTTTGGTGGTGCGCCGGCATGGGCGAACCGCACTTGTATGATTTTGGCATCGAGGTAAAACGGGAAGTCCGGGTTGTCGACCGGGCAGATGTGCGTATGGGTATTCGGAAAGTAGAGCTGATCACCGAAAAAGATCAAAACGGAAAAGGTGAGTCTTTTTATTTTAAACTGAACGGCAAACCTGTATTCGCCAAAGGCGCCAATTACATTCCACAAGATATTTTTCAGGATCGCGTAACTCCCGATAAATACAAACGCCTCATCGATGATGCGCTGGCGGCAAACATGAACATGCTCCGTGTTTGGGGCGGGGGTATTTATGAAGACGACGTGTTTTATCAATTGTGCGATGCGCGCGGTATCATGGTATGGCAGGATTTTATGTACGCATGCGCCCTCTACCCCGGCAACGGTTCTTTCCTCAAAACTGCAGCAAAAGAGGCATTGGATCAAATCGAACGCCTGCGGCAGCACCCATGCATTGCCCTGTGGTGTGGCAACAATGAAAACAGCGAGGCCTGGCACCATTGGGGATGGCAGATGCCATTCAGCGAAGCGCAACGCGCACAACTTTGGCGCGATTACCAAATTCTGTTCAGCGACCTGCTGCGCACGTATGTGGAACGCAATGCCATCGGGGTGCCCTACTGGGAAAGTTCACCGAAATTCGGCCGCGGAAACCCCAAGTCGATGAGCGAAGGCGACTCACACTACTGGGGCGTTTGGCACGATGAAGAACCGTTCGAAATCCTGAACAAAAAAGTACCGCGATTCATGAGCGAGTTCGGGTTTCAAAGTTTTCCGGAATGGCGCACCATTCAATCGTTCACCCTGCCGGAAGATCGAAAACTCGACAGCAAAGTCATGCTGCTCCACCAAAAACATCCGCGCGGAAATGCACTGATTGCCGAATACATGAAACGCGACTATCGCAACCCTAAAACCTTCGAAGATTTTGTGTACGTCAGCCAATTGCTTCAAGCCGAAGGTATGCGCACCGGCATCGAAGCGCAGCGGCGAAACAAACCATACTGCATGGGTACGCTCTACTGGCAACTCAACGACGTGTGGCAGGTTGCTTCGTGGTCGGGCATCGATTACTTTGGCCGCTGGAAAGCCCTGCACTACTACGCCCGCGAATGTTACAGTCCGCTTGCTGCCCTTCCGATCATCGATGGTGATATTCTAAAACTGTACGGCGTGAACGACATGGCCGATACCGCGCACCTCACCTTGCGCGTGCGCGCACTCACCTACGAAGGCAAGGTGTTGAGTGATGTAACCCAGGTTGATACCCACATCAGTCCCGACAGCAGCCGGATGGTTTGGCAGGGTACACTAAAAACGGTGTTGAACAAAAACAAACCTGAAAACAGCGTGGTTGATATCATGCTCACCAACGATAAAGGAAAAACCGTTTACCGCCGTTTATTTTATCCCGTTTCGCCGAAAAAAATGGCTTTATCCAAAACGGATGTCAATTTAAAAGTGGAGCAAGTGAACGATGGATACCAAATCACCCTCAGCGCAGATCGCCTGGCTAAAAATGTGATGATCAGTACCGAAGTGGATGGTTTCTTCAGCGACAATTACTTCGACCTGCTGCCGGGTGAACGCAAAACCGTGTTGTTTAAAACGGAAAGAATCCTGGACGAACCGCAGGCAGCGTTCAAGACCAAGAGTTTGGTGGACGCCTGGGAGTAATCTCTCCAAGCCGTCTCGCAAAGGCGCAAAGACGCAAAGTTTTGGTCGAGCGTCGCGCGACGGGGTATTTGAGCATTGTGGTTACGGGACTACACAGTGTGAAGTATGCTAACTTCCAATTGTTTGTTCATGTATCAAGAAACAATCAACTGAAAGGGAAAGAATAAACTTCGTCGAGCGAAGCTCGACAAAAAAAACTTTGCGCCTTTGCGTCTTTGCGAGACGTTAGTGGCTCACTAAAAACTTGCTGGCCCGGCTGGTCTGTTCGCCGGTAACCCGAATAACATACCAACCGGTAGCAAACGATGCCAGATTGAAATTTATATTATAATTATTTTTAATATATTCTTTCGTCATCAACTTTCCTGAAGCGTCATAAATTTCCGCCCACTCCCAGGCGTCGTTTTGGGTGATCAAATTCAGGGATTCATCGGCCGGATTCGGGAAAACCACCCAGGATTCGGCTTCGGGTTCGTCAGCGGCGGTAGGCGTACACCCTAATTGAGCGAGTTGTTGCAGCAAAGAGGCTCTGCGCGCGCTGATAAAGGGTTTTAAACCCGCGATGCCGCTGGCGCCGGGCTGTGGGATATTCATATCCTGATTGAGGTTTTGTTCGAATTGGTTATTGGTGTAAAACTTCAAGGTGTCGGCATACACATGAGGTCGGATGAGGTTGGCGAGTTCATCGATGCGGCCGTCCATTTTTGCATTGCTGAAATCGTTGATCAGCGCGCAATAACGCTGGATGTATTGTTGTTTCAAGGTAGCGTTCGTCCAGAGGCGGTTCATGATGGGGCGCTGGTTCATGGGCTGAGGAATATGCCCGATCGGCAGCACTTTGATGTTTGCCAGCGAGATACCCATTTGGAAATTGCCGAACGCTTCGTTGACGTCCCAGGATATCCATTCAAACTTATCGGTATCTTTATTGTGGTACAAAAAGTAATTATGGCCGCTCCCTACGTAGCTATCGAGGTTGACGAACAGGTTGTGCGCAGCCCAATACGAAAACCAGTTGTCGAGGTTCAAGTATTTTGAAAGGCTGTCGGGCAGTTGCGCATTGGGGGTATTATTGAGCACATCGAGCAAATGAATCAAATCGGACCAATCATTTTCTGTTTCGTTGGTTTTGAGTTCGTAATCGGTTTGGTAGAGGCCGGGGTCGGCACCTTTCCACACCAGTGTTCCACGTGGATCACCTTTGAACAGGTTGCCGCTTTTGTTGTCGAAATGCGTTTTCAGGAAAGTTTTATTGACGTCTTCCACCACGGAATACAGCCCCCAGTAGTGGTTGTTGATGTATAGTTTAGCGAATGAGGCGCGCGGCGCCGGAATTTGGTGGTCGTTCAGGAAATCCAGCATCAGTTTTTCGCGCAAGAAGGTAGGATCCTTGAAGGCGTTGTTCAGCACGATTTTATCCATGCCATCGAGCTCCTGATCGGCTATGTATTCTTCAAAATCGATGCGGAAGGGCTTTTTTTTGCTGGGGTTGTTGTAGGAAGAATTGCCTTTGTATTTCACACCGGAAGTGGGAAATGGTACGCCATCAACCGTCACATCGCAGCGCATATGGACGTCGAGCGCGTAATTGGCTTTGAGGCTGTCGAAATAGCCGGGTTGATTGAACTGGAATCGGATTTCATGAACGATCCCTTCGGTAAAAAAAGCATCGCCGGGGTTTTGGGCAAAAAGTTGGGTGACCAACAGGCAAAGTGCCGGAAGTAATAATTTCATATCTCGAGATAATGAATGAATAAATAAATGTGCCTGCAGGGAATACGAATGGTTTGACTGGGAATAACGCGCATAGTTTAATTGATCGCGGATTAGGCGGATTTGGGGATTTCGCGGATTTGGATTTTTGGGGATTTCGCGGATTTGGATTTTTTTGGATTTCGCGGATTGGATTTTTAGGGATTTCGCGGATGAGATTTTTTGGGGATTTCGCGGATGAGATTTTTTGGATTTCGTGGATTGGATTTTTTGGGATTTTGCGGCTTTGGGAGGAATTTGTTCGAAAACCACGAATGGCAGAAATAATCTATAAAAATCAAAAAATCTCATCCCGAGCAATCAAAAAAATCACAAAAATCCAAATCCGCGCAATCCCTAAATCCGCCTAATCCGCGATCAGGGCTTTCATTTTGTGGTAGATATCCGTGTTATCCATCATGCCGTTAAAATTTTCGGAGCCGGGGCCGAAAGCGAACACGGGCACCAGGGCGGCGGTATGGCCGGTGGTGGTGAAACCGATATCGAGGCTGTCGGGGCCGTTGCCTTGTTCGAGGGCCATGCCGCCGGTTTCGTGGTCGGCGGTAAGGATAACGAGCGTTTCGCCGTCGGCGGCAGCGAAGTCGAGAATATGGCCGATGGCCTGGTCGAAGTCGATCACTTCGGCGATGGCGCGGTCGCCCTCATTGGCGTGGCAGGCCCAGTCGATTTGAGAGCCTTCGAGCATGAGGAAAAAACCTTTGTCGCTGCGTTGTTTGAGGAATGTAGGCGCAAGTTGGGCAGCCAGGGGCAGGTAGGTACGGCCTTTGAGCACCGATTCCGGTTCTTCGCGGGCGGAGAACCAGGCGAAGGGCTGGTCGGGAGCGGGTGCGTAGGTGGGTAGTACTTTTTCTGTGTAATTGGAAACGGCGTAGCCTTTGAGCCGGAGTTCTTCGTAGAGGTTGCGCGTGTCGGTTTTTCGTTCATTGAAGAATTTGAGTCCGCCTCCGATGATCAGGTCGACTTCAGTTTCGAGGAACCAGGCGGCGATGGCTTCATTTTCGGAACGGCTGGGTACATGGGCTACGAAAGAGCCGGGGGTGGCGTGGGTGATGCTGCAGGAAGCGACGAGGCCGGTAGCCATGCCTTTTTGTTCTGCTTGTTCGAGGATGGTTTGGCAGGGTTTTTTGTGGGCGTCGAGGCCGATGGCGCCGTTGTAGGTTTTGCAGCCGCAGGAAAAAGCGGTAGCGCCGGCGGCGGAGTCGGTGATGAGGTGGCTCTGGGAGTGGGTGGTCATGAGCCCGGTGACCGGAAACCGGGTGATGTGGAGTTTTTTTGAGTTGAAATAATAGCCTCCGCTGATTTGGGAGAGCCCCATGCCGTCGCCGATGAGAAGGATGATGTTTTTGGGTTTCGACTTGAGCGGCAGCGGCGCCGGCGGCAGCGCGATGGGGAACAGGATCAGGAGAGCGAGCAGAAATTTCATGGGGTAAAG
>JAEUUR010000529.1 GCA_016787465.1 Saprospiraceae bacterium
ACCGATCCACTTTTCAATTTTTACGACAGGTTTTGGATAATCGCCCATGCCCAGTTGGTTCCGTTCGGCACTGTTGATCAGGTCGGGTCGATGGGTTTTGTCGTGCGGCACATCTGCAAATTCAGGCAGCCAATGGCGCACGTAATCACCGTGTGGATCATAGGTTTTGGCTTGTGTGAGGATGTTGAAAACCCGGTCTTCGCGCGGGTCGCTTCCGATGCCAGCCACGTAATTCCAGTTGCCCCAGTTGCTGCAGGGGTCGTAATCGATCAGCTGGCTTTCGAAATATTCGGCGCCCATTTGCCAATTGACTTTCAGGTCGCGCACCAGGAAGGAGGCAACATTTTGGCGACCTCGGTTACTCATCCAGCCGGTTTGTTTGAGTTCTCGCATATTGGCATCGATAAAAGGGATGCCGGTGCGGCCGTTGATCCAAAGTTCGAGGTGTTCCTGGTTGTTTTTCAGGTGTCGCATCGGTTTGTTTTGAACGCCGTTTTTCAAAAAAATCCGTGAGCCATGTTTTTTGCCCATCAGGCGGAAAAAATCGCGCCACAGCAACTCAAAAAACACCCAGTAGGTGCTTTCATTTGAGGTTCGTTCTCGTTCGTATCGTTTTATTTCATGGTAAACAAGTTTTGGGGAAAGGCACCCCTGAGCAAGCCAAGGTGAAAATTTGGTGGAATAATCGCTTCCAAGCAGGCCATTGCGGGTTTCTTTATAATGAGCGATCAGGTCTTTTTCCCAAATGTAATAGTTTAGCCGTTTGAGCGCCTCGGATTCGCCCCCTTTGAATATCAATGCTGAACGCTGGTCGTACACAACAGGCTCGAGTCCGAAATGATGGATAGAGGGTATTTCGCCGATTTCTGTATTTGCCGATAGCGGGGGCAGAGCGGCTGGGGATGAGAGCGGTGGTCGAACCTGCGTAAGGTGTTCGTTTTCTTTTCTGAATTGTGTAAAAAAGTCGGGGGTGTGTTGCACTGGTACAGGCAGGTCCTGGGTGTGGTACAACATTTTACCCCTCGTGTAAATCAATTCAACGCCGCATCCCCAAAGCTTTTTTTCCAGTTCGTCTTGCACAAAAACTTCCTCTTGTGTACGTTCGCGGTTACATATAACCCAGGAAGCTTTTACGTCCATTGCCATTTCGGCGAGTATTTCTTCGGGTTTCCCGATTCGAACGATCAGGTTGCTGCCTAATTTCTGCAGGTTAGCCCGAAGGTCGTTAATGCTTTCAATAATGAACTGAGCCCTGAATTTACCCGTTTTTGGAAATCCAAAACGGGTTTTCCCGAAGAAGGTGCGTTCATCGAATACATAAACAGGAATTACCTCATCAGCCATACGCAAGGCACTTGTCAGCGCTTCGTTATCGTGTAGCCTCAAATCCTGACGGAACCAGACAATGGCTGAGCGTTTCATAAAATGCGAGTTAAATTCATCTTGCTTAAACTATTCAAATGCACTTTTGTTTGTAGGCCGCTTAACTTTCTGACTTAAAATAAACCAGTATATGCGCAAACGAGGAATTCCAAGGCGAATTACGTTCAAACCACTGGAAAAAGAACTTGGTTTTGGCCGTTCTATTTCGGCAAATGAACGATTGATGAATACCGATGGGTCCTTTAATGTGGTACGGGAGGCGATCAATGTTTGGGACAATACGTATCATTACCTCATTCACATGACCTGGGGCCAGTTTTTCCTACTGGCTTTGGTGTTTTTTGGTGTGATGAATTCACTTTTCGCTGCTTTGTACCTGTGTTTTGGGATTGAAAATTTGAGCGGCACAACGCCAGGCAGTTTCACGGATAATTTTCTTCAGGCTTTTTTCTTCAGCAGCCAGACCTTGACGACCGTTGGTTATGGACATATCAGTCCGAGTGGCATCCCCAGCAGTATTTTGGCCTCTTTTGAGTCGTTCATGGGGCTATTGCTTTTTGCCTTGATCTCCGGATTATTGTATGGCCGTTTTTCAAGGCCACGGGCGCACATCCATTACAGTGAAAATATGCTGGTTGCGCCCTATAAAGACGGCATGGCCCTGATGTTCAGGATGGTAAATGCGCGGGTAAGTGAATTGATTGAAACGGAAGTTCAGGTGCTGATGGCTTTTAATCAGCGTGATGAAACAGGTAAAACAACCCGCAAGTTTTACCCCCTTACCCTGGAAATCAATAAAATTTCATTTTTCTCCTTATCCTGGACTATTGTTCATCCGCTGGATGAAAAAAGCCCGATTTCCGGATTTTCCAGTCAGGAACTGATTGATGCCAACGCAGAATTTATGGTTTTGGTGAAAGGAACCGATGAAACCACTCACCAAAATGTATTCTCTCGCCACTCTTATACCGCCGATGAATTCGTCTGGAATGCCAAATTCAGCCCGATAATTATTCTGAATGAAGGCACTCCAAGGGTAATCACAAGCCAAATAGGAAAGTTTGAAAGAATGATGAATGATGAATGATGAATGATGAATGATGAATGATGAATATTTTAAATCATAAATGATTTTAAACAATACCGGAATGATCCTTTTAAAATAGAATTGTACTTCGGGAATTCATTTCAAATCGTTTAAACTCAAAGCCCTCTTAAAGAACTGAAATTCAATGAACTACAACTAAACTCAAGTTACTTAACCGGACAACCCTGATCATTCATCATTCATCATTCATCATTCATCATTCATCATTCATCATTATTTCCTTGCTACAACCAGGTCTTTCGAGCCGGGGGTGTATAGGTAGAAGCCCTCACCGCTTTTAACGCCTAGTTTGCCGGCGGTAACCATGTTGACCAGGAGTGGGCATGGTGCATATTTGGGGTTGCCAAAACCGTCTTGCATGACTCGCAGAATAGAGAGGCAAACATCAAGGCCAATGAAGTCGGCCAATTGCAGGGGCCCCATTGGGTGCGCCATTCCCAGTTTCATAACCGTATCGATTTCTGCTACGCCGCTCACGCCTTCATATAAGGTGTAAATGGCCTCGTTGATCATGGGCATCAGAATTCGGTTGGCGACAAAACCAGGGTAGTCATTTACCTCAACCGGGATTTTGCCTAGGTTTTTCGACATTTCCATCACTTTTTCGCAGACTTCATCAGAGGTGGCATATCCGCGGATAACTTCAACAAGCTTCATCACCGGCACCGGGTTCATGAAGTGCATGCCGATTACCTGTTGCGGGCGTTTCGTGGCTGCTGCAATTTGGGTAATGCTGATACTTGAAGTGTTGGTGGCCAGGATAGCTTCTGATGGCGCATGTAGGTCAATATCAGCAAATATTTTCAATTTCAAGGTGCTATTTTCTGTGGCTGCCTCGACGACAAAATCAGCAGAAGCAACCCCTTCTTTCAGATCGGTCATTGGATGAATTCTTTTCAGCGTTGCGCTTTTTTGCGCCTCTGAAATCACTTCTTTGGCAACCTGACGATCGAGGTTTTTGGAAATGGTTGCAAGCGCTTTATCCAGTGCTGAAGCAGAAATGTCGACCAGGGTAACTTCATGTCCGTTTTGAGCAAAAACGTGGGCAATTCCGTTGCCCATGGTTCCACTGCCAATAACTGTGATGTTCTTCATGTATATATGGTTTGATTTTATCTGTTTTTAAATTTTTCGCCAGGTGATCATAGCGGCAGGAGTAATTCCTAAAACGGGATGCCATTCAGAACCCAGGTCAATGTTTAAACCGCTTTTCAAGTGTAAACCGGCGCCGAAGCACATGCGCGCGCCCTTGCCAGATCGCATGCCTGCGCGCAAGGACAACGCCGAGCTGGGTTGGTACGAAAGCCCGGCTTTTATTTGAACAGGTCGTTCCAGGTCTTTTTCAGATTCAAGGGTTACCAAAAAAACTTCGTTGGGTTTCCAGCTTGCACCTAATTTTAACACAGTTGGCACCAGATCAGTTTCTATTTTTTGTTGAAACGGGTTTTGTAAACGGGCGCCGACCCAAACATGCGGCAAGGCCTGGGCAAGAAAACTGACTGAAAAAGTGGGTAAAGTATGCGAACCGTATTCAGCGGCATCGGTTCTCAGAAGGTCGGCAGAAGCGCCAAGTTGAAATTTTTCACCCAGTTTTCGGCCGTATGCCAATTGGAATTTCTGTTCCAGGTAGGATTCGGTTGAGCTGTGAAAAACGCTTAAACCAACGCCGCTTGTTTTACCTATTCCTGCCAGCCCCTGAAACTGTGCCGTACTCCATCCGCCCAAGGTGTAAGGCACAGCCGTGCCTGCCATAAATACCAGGCGTTCGGCAAATCCCAACTGTGCTTCATTGTTCAATCCGAATGCTGTATTTGGTAGGGCAATGGACGCGCCGCCAATACCCATTGCAGCCGCATTATCGAACGGACGCATGAATACCTGCGCTACAGCTGAACGAGTCAGTATAAACAGACTGAAAAGAAGAACGAGCTTTTTCATATATTCAATGCATTTTCTTTTATAATGCGTTCATAAAATAAACCTGCTTCAGTCATACTGCGGTTCATCGTTTCAAAATCTACATGCACCAAACCGAATCGGTACGTGGGGCCCAAATGCCATTCAAAGTTATCCCAGGTACTCCAGTGGATATAGCCGCGCAAATCTATGCTTTCCTGTATGGCCTGATGGCAAACATGCAGGTATTGTTTGATCGCCTGAATTCTGAACGCTTGATCATTGGTGCAAACGCCGTTTTCCGTGATGATTATGGGTTTCTGGTATCGGTTGTTAAAATATCGCAGCACAGAAAGCAGTCGATCAGGTCGGTAGCCCCACATCCGATCATGCGGAATTTGCATTTTTTCCAACTTTTGGCGACCGTTGATCGCGTCGATGGGAAACGGATCGAAAAGCATGTAGGCATAAAAACTCAAACCCCAAAAATCACACTTTCTGAATGGTTCTGCCGCCCGGTGCATAAACCACCAGCGAACGAAAAGCGCTACTGCCGAACCCAGTAAATTGGTTCCTTCAAACCAGGCTGTATTTAGTGAAATCCCAATTGGGGCTTCCGATTTTTCCCTGATCATACTAAAAGCGATCTCATGTGCACGGCCCATGTGCTTGAGTACACGGTTGGCTATAAAATATCTTCCCTTTTTGCGGGGAGGGAAATTGCCTAACAAATAGGCGTTCATCGCATATACATTCGGCTCATTAAACGTATTCCAGTAGCTGACGTAAGAGCCGAAATGTTTGATACATTGCCTGGTAAAATCCAGATACATTGGAATGTTGTCTTCCGATTCCCAGGCGCCTTTTTTTTCAAACCAGGTCGGGTGCGCAAAATGATGAAGGACAAGCATAATGCCGACCTCCTTTTTTTGTAAAAGTTCAAAAAAATCGCGGTATTCCTGAACAACCTGCGGGTCGAATTTTTCAAACGGGGCATGTTGTAAACGGCTCCAATCGACACCGCAGCGGTAAATGCTTCCGAAGCGGGCAATCAAATCAGCATCTTCCGAGCGCCTTTTTTCGTGGTCGGTTGTCCGTTGGAAAACATGTCCATCAGCGGCTTTGAGCCCTTTCCATTGGTGGTCGGAAGCGGTTTCTACCTGTGCCGCTGCAGTAGAGGAACCCCAGAAAAAATGGGAAGGGAATTCAATGCGCATGAATACAAAAAATGAGTCGGGCAAAGGTAGCTCCCGATCCGTACTTCATGGGCAAAAGTAACCTTGGAAATTTGACAGGTTCAAACGCCCTGTCGAGTTTCAAATGATAGCTGATTCGTTACGCTTAATCGTTACTGCCCGACTCATACTATGTTGTGCAAACATGCTTGCCAACAGACCTTCACTTTTGAGGCATTGAATCACCTAACCATTTTTCAAAATGAAATACCTCATTCTTCTGATCGCTTCGTTTTTGGTACTGGAATTGAATGCTCAACATGAAAATTCGGATAAAACACTTTCACCCTATTTTCTGGTAAAGGGGGCTGAGGCCGGTGTGGAGGCTTTGCCTTTAAAACGAACCACAGCCCAGGTAAACATTGCCGGTGTGATTGCCGATGTGCTTGTTAACCAAACCTATGTGAACACCGGCACTAAACCCATCGAAGCCATTTACGTGTTTCCGGGTTCCACCCAGGCGGCGGTTTATGGACTAACCATGCACGTGGGCAACCGGCGCGTGGTGGCAAAAATCGAGGAACGCGAAAAAGCCAGAAAGCAGTATGAACAAGCTAAAAGCGAAGGGAAACGAGCCTCCCTGTTGGAACAAGAGCGCCCCAACGTATTCCAGATGAATGTGGCCAATATCATGCCGGGCGACACGATTCGAGTGGAATTATCCTACACCGAATTGCTGATTCCTGAATCCGGCTCCTATGAATTCGTTTACCCAACGGTGGTAGGGCCGAGATACTCGAATGGCAAATCAAAACATAACAAAGGCTTCACTGCCCAGCCATACCTTGAATCAGGCATTTTGCCGGATAATTTCTTTGAAATCCAGGTGCATATTGCCGGCGGAATGCCCATTGGTGACGTCACTTCGACCAGCCACCGCATTTCGGTATCAACCCCGAATGTTGCCGGGGTGGATGTTTTACTGGACGCTTCGGAACAACACAGCGGCAACCGCGATTTTATCCTTCGTTATCAACTGAGCGGCGATCAAACCGAAGCTGGGCTGCTGTTGTTCGATGACGGTGAAGAGAAGTTTTTCCTGTGTATGGCCCAGCCTCCAAAGCGAATTACTTCCAAACAAATCCCGGCCCGCGAGTATATTTTTGTGTTGGATGTTTCCGGCTCTATGAACGGTTTTCCACTGGATGTTGCCAAAAAACTCATGAAAGACCTCATTGGCGGCTTGCGTTCCACCGACCGGTTCAATGTGATTTTATTTGCAGGAGTCAGTTGTCTTTTGTCGGAACAATCACTTCTTGCCAACTCCGAAAACCTTGAAAAGTCATTTGCATTCATCGATGCGCCGGAGGGTGGAGGCGGTACTGAACTGTTGCCTGCTCTGGAACGCGCCCTGAAATTGCCCCGCGCCGATCAGTCGGTATCCAGAACTGTCACCGTGGTAACCGACGGATATATCGATGTAGAAGCCGAGTGTTTTGATTTGATCCGGAAAAACCTGGGCAACGCCAACCTGTTTGCTTTCGGCATAGGCAGCTCCGTAAACCGCCATTTGATCGAAGGAATGGCGCATGTTGGCGCAGGAGAACCATTTGTGGTAACCAATGAAAAAGAAGCGGCATCGGTCGCTAAGAAGTTTCGGAAATATATCTCGAATCCTGCCTTTTCCAGGGTTAACGTAAAATATAAGGGGTTCCAGGCATATGATGTCGAACCTTCGACTACGCCCGATGTGTTATCCGAACGTCCGGTGGTGCTGATCGGGAAATGGCGGGGCGAACCGACCGGCGAAATCGTCATTCAGGGGTATCAGGGTAAAGAAAAAAGAACCTTGCGTGTGCCCGTTCATGCCACGGCGTCTGATCCGCGCAATGCAGCAATCAAGTACCTGTGGGCGCGGGAACGCATAAAATTGCTGTCGGATTACAATATCGTTGGCGCTGACCCGAACCGCGATAAAGCAGTGACGAAACTGGGTTTGAAATACCACTTGCTGACTGCCTTTACCTCTTTTATTGCTATCGATGAGGTACGCAATTCAAACGGCGAATTAGTAACGGTGAAGCAACCTTTGCCTTTGCCACAGGGTGTTTCCAATCTTGCAGTCGGTTTTGACCTGGGCATTAGCGGCATTAGCGGCGTGCCGGAGCGCCACTCAGGAGCCCCCTTGATGATCCTTGGAATTGTTGGTTTGGCTATCCTTGTTTTCCTGGCGTTCAGGTTCAGACGTCGTTTGGTGTTGATCCCTTTTCTGGCGCTGATCTTTTTGGCTTCCTGTCGGCAAGCACTACCGGTGGAAACCTGCGAAGGGGATACTGCTGTATTCCTGATGGGCGAAGATCGAAGCAGCCAAAACCCTTATTTCGATATTGCAAAAACCTATTTCGAGCAGGATAGCCTGGAAAAAACCGATTTTCAGCTCACCGATTTTCGCGATTTGGAGTCTGTTTGCAACTACTTAGCCGGTCACAAACCAGCCGGAGGCTTCTGGAAGCGGATTCATTTGGTGGTGCACGGAAATCAATGGACGGGTGTGCGGATGGCCGCCACGGAAGGGGCTGAGGATCGGACATCTGCCGACATGATCAACCAGGCATGGACAGAGAATTTGCTTCCCAAAATCCCTACAACGCACGTCAATGAGCAAACCCGTATCATTATTGAAAGTTGCAATGTGGGCAACGACAGTGCTTTGTTGAAAGCATTGAGCCATGTATTCAACCAGGCGCCGGTATTGGCCTCCAAATATTTTAATGTGTTCGAACGCGTTCCAGGTCGTGAAAACTCGGTAAAGAAGTACATGGCTGATTATCGGTATTTGGTGTTCCCTGCCGGCTCTTATCCTGGAAACAAAGCCATTGCAGAAGCGTTCAAACGGAAATATCCGGAGGACACCTTGCATTGGGGGCAGGCGCTTCAACGATTGATGCCGATTGCTCCAGGAGCGTCGTATGTGCATTATTTTAATATTCCTGTACAATGGATCAGCGTTTGTGAGTCTTCCCCAAGACCGCTTATTCAATCACAGGATGCGTGTTTGAAATGGGTGTATCAAGAACCGGAGCTGCTGCAGCGGCTTCACGGAATGGGAATGACACCAGAGGAATTCAGGTGGGAGATTGCTGCCTTAGATTATCAGGTAGATGGCAAATCGTATCCAGCTTTTAAAGCGGAAGGTCGCGCAATCATCTATTGCATCATGTGTCCGTTGGATTCGCCCGAGTTTCAGCTCGATATGAAACAATACGCCCCGCGATATTACAAACAGTACAAGGCTTAAATTTCAGCAGGCGGCTCGTCGTCGGTGCGGTAGGAAATTGCCCACAATCCAAAAGCCGTGATTGCGCCATTGATCAAAATCGTCAGGAAACCAACATCGAGCCATTGCCGTGCAGAAGTTTCAACCACCCAGGTAAGGAACGGAGAAGTAATACAAATCACCGGCACGTATTTATCGCGGAGTTTTAAATCAGTGAACAATCCGAAAGCGAACAAACCCAGCAGCGGGCCATAGGTATATCCGGCAATTTTGAAGATCAGGTTAATGATTGCATCGTTGCTTAATGCATTGAGTATCAAAATGATCAACACAAAAACTACAGAGAAGCCGAGGTGTACCCAAGTGCGTGTTTTACGCAATTTCTTTTCAATTTCAGCTTCGTGGGCCCGACGATCTTCTTCATATGGAAAATGGTCGGGCCTAATGTTTTTCGCCTTTTCAAAACCCAGGAAATCAACACAAAAACTAGTGGTAAGCGCCGTCAACGCAGAATCGCTGCTGGCATAGGTGCTGGCAATTAACCCAAGGATAAAAAATATGCCGGCAGCAGCTTCCAGGTGATTGAACGCAATTTTAGGATATAATAAATCCGTCCGTGCCGGAATATCAAGTCCGATTGAACCGGCATACATGTACAACAAGGCGCCAAGTACGAGGAACAACAAATTGATGACCACCAGGTAAATACAAAACACAAACATGTTTTTCTGTGCATCTCTGATGTTTTTGCATGCCAGGTTTTTTTGCATCAAATCCTGGTCGAGGCCGGTCATGGTTATGGCGATCAAAGCTCCTCCCAGAAATTGTTTGACGAAATGGTTGGGGTTGCCGAAAAAATTGTCGAAAAAGAAGATTTGACCATATTTTCCGCTCATCACATTCGGTACGATTTCCCCCCAGGATAGGTGCAGGTTGCTTCCAATCGTCGTGACGGTAAAGATCAATGCCATCAGGAAAAAGGTGGTCATGATGGTATCGGTCCAGATGATGGTTTTTAACCCGCCTTGAAAGGTGTAGGCATATATCAGGGCTAACATCAGCGAAGCTGTAACCGGAAATGGTACCCCCAACGGACCGAATACAAACATCTGGAGGACGCTTGCTGCCAGGAACATGCGCGCTGCGGAGCCAAGGGTGCGTGAAAGGATGAAAAAACCGGAGCCCGTTTTATACGACCAGTAACCAAACCTTTTTTCCAGGTAACCGTAAATGGAAGTCAGGTTCATCCGATAATAAAGGGGCATTAAGACGGTGGCAATTACCAGATAGCCGGCCAGATAACCCAAAACCACCTGCATATAGGAAAAAGCCATGTTCAGGCCCGATCCGCCCACTTTGCCGGGTACGCTGATGAAGGTAACGCCACTGATACTGGTTCCAATCATAGCGTAGGCGACAACCCACCACGGTACTTTTCGGTTGGCAAGAAAAAAACCTTCGTTTCCGACGTTTCGCCCGGTAAACCATGCCACACCGATCAGCATGGCAAAGTATAAAAACAGGATGATTAATACCAGGGCAGGAGTGAGTTGCGTCATGTTTCAGCGTCGAATAGTAGCTCGGAAGGCCGCGCAAAACTACAAGAATTCCTGTAAAAAAACAGCCGCCCCTGCTGTCAGGTGGCGGCTGTTTGCACTTCATTCGACGGAGTTGTACAGTGTGCTACGGTCGGCTAACGGTTTGAGCCACCGGCCCTGTTGACTTTTCTTTTGCGGGCGGATGATACTTGGTGGTGCTTTTGGTGTCCATTTGAGTGTACAACAAAAATCCAAGAGAAAGGTGAAGGCCAATTGCGAGCACCAGTGCGTGTGTACGCGTGCTGCGCTCATTTCGTTCGGTTAAATTGTGCATAATGGAGGGATTTATAGGTTAATTGCGGTTAAGTGCAAAATGTAAACGTATAAACCCCAAAAAAAAGTTTCCTAAAATTAAAAATATTTTAAAAATAAATAAATTGTAATAAAATCTTACATGTCTAAAAGGCCTTCAGGCAGATCCATTGTGATTGTATTTTTCTGATTATCAATGGTTAATATCAAGATTTTATTTAAAGGAATTAACACTTCCCGGCCTTTGAATTTAACCATTGCCATTTCTTGCTGCGGCATTTCCAACACTTCTTCAATACAACCAATTTCACCGGCTGTTTTGTCGATGATTTGAAATCCGGTCAGATAACCGTACTCCAAAGCGGGTGTTTCCTCTACGTCAAATTCGCGCTCATCATCTTTTAACAAATCCTGGGTACGCAGAAAAATTTCTTTGGATTGCAAAGCAATGGCTGCGTCGCGGTCGTCTACTTCTTCCAATTGAAGGATGATTTCACCTTTTCCACGGATGCCGGCGATGAAGTAGGGCATTTTTGAGCCTTTAAAATTGATAAAAATGCGCTCGTTTTTGAGAAAGTCCTCCAGGTAACGGTCTTCAATGGAAACCTTTAGCTCGCCGGTTAATCCATGCGCTTTTCTGGTATGGCCTATAACGACAAAAGTTTGTTCGCTCATGTTTAAAGGAAATAGATTGGATAGTGTTAAGCCGGGCGGTGCTGGCCGAAATAAGGCAGCGCCTTGTCCTTGCCGGATGCATTCACTTGGTTAAGGTCGAATTGCCAGTCAATCGCCAGGCCCGGATCATCAAATCGGATGCCGCCTTCGTGATCCCGGGAATAATAATTATCGCATTTGTAAAAGAACTCAGCAGTTTCACTCATCACCAGATAACCGTGTGCAAATCCTCGAGGAACCAGCAACTGACGTTTGTTATTTGCGGAAAGGAGGATAGAATACCATTTCCCATAGGTGGACGATTGTTCGCGTAAATCCACGACAACATCCAACACTTCGCCTTCTACAACACGAACAAGTTTTGCCTGCGCCATTTCACCCGATTGATAATGCAAGCCGCGCAATACGCCCCGGGTCGAGCGAGCCTGGTTATCTTGTACAAATTGGTTGGTAATGCCTTGGGTTTCCCAGGAGCGCTGGTTATAACTTTCGAAAAAATATCCGCGCTCGTCTACGAAAACATCCGGCTCAATAACGAGCAGGCCTTCAAAATCGGTGGTTTGAACAATCATATATTTTAAAGTGTGGGTTAGCGGATGCAAAGAACTGGAAAAAGTGCGGGGCAATCACGACCTTAGCCGCTCAATTCATTTGATGTGTTGGTTTTTTTTAGAAATATTCACTTCGCAACCGCCATCGGCATAGGTATAGTAGTTGCCTTGCTGCGATTGATGGCATTCAGTGGTCAGCTTGCCCCCCTGGAAGTTGCCCAGGGAGGGTTGTTATACGACGACTGGTTTGGCGTTTGGGCTTCGGATCCATTTTACTCAGCGTTGATGGCTGCCGTTCTGGTGTTTATTCAAGCTGTTTTGGTGAATAACCTCGCAGATCAATTCCGTTTGCTGGGCGATCGAAGCTGGCTGCCAGGGTATGCTTATGCAGTGGTTGCAACTTTATTGCCTGAATTTTTATTTCTTTCACCGGCTTTGGTTGCGGCTACGTTCATTGCCTGGTCGTTGCGCTTTTTATTTTTTACCTATAAAGCGCCCAAAGATGCCATGCTTGTTTTTGATGCGGCACTTTGGCTTTCAGCAGCGAGTTTGTTTTTTCCGCAAACGTTATTGGTTTTTCCGGCATTTTTTATCGGAGTGAGTGTGATGCGTTCCTGGCGTCTGCGCGATCAGATTTCCTTTCTTGCTGGTCTTTTTGTACCAGTGTTTTTAGGTTGGATTTGGTATTTTTGGAATGATTTGGGCGCAGTATTCAGGGAGCGGCACCTGGCTGGTTTGTTCAGTTGGCCGGAGGTGGAATTGGGAATGGAAACCGCCTCCTGGGTTAAACTTTTTTTGCTTGGGTTCCTATTGTTGGTTTATTTGATGAATGCCGTCCAGTTCGGAGGAGGAAAATCGATGCTGGTACAAAAGTCGATTGCCGTTTTATACTGGATTTTGTTTTTTATTTCAGTGTTGCAGATACTTCAATTCGGGGATTATTGGGAAATCTTGATCCTGGCAGCAACCCCGGCAGCAATTTTTTTAGCGATTGCTTATCAACGTATGCGCCCGTTGTATGCTGAAATACTAAATGGCATCATTCTGGTATTTATGTTCGTGGTGCAATGGATGATCAGCAGCTAAATCATTTTTTTGTTTGGTTATGAAAGAGCCAAAAATTCAACTATCCAGCTACCAAAAAGCCATTGATTACCTGATGCATGGGGTGATTATACTGGCATTGGCAGCGATTTTTTTTAAGGTATTGTTTTTCTGAGTCATGGAAGAGCTTTTTCAACCGAGGAACAAAGGTTGGTATGCGCAATTTAAAAATTGGGCATACCGCCAAGTGGTTGGCCAAAAGCTCAACAGCCCGCTGGGCATGGCATTAATTCTGATGGCAGTGGTTCCGGTGGCTTATATGCTCGCTACGTTTGACCTGAAATTGAGCATTGCTGCATTTTTAGCGTTGGCCGGATTACCCCTGGCTGTGTTTGCGCTGTTCAATGTTGCATTTGCAATCAGTTTGATGCTTTTGGTGGCATTTGCTATCCCATTTGCCTTGAAGTTTACCGGCGCCCCGCTCGGCACGTTACTGGATCTGCTGATCTTATTAAGCTCCTTAGGCATTTTGCTTCGGCAAATCAAGGAAAGGGATTGGTCGTTCGCTCGCTTTCCGCTTAGCTACATGATCTTCATTTGGTTGTATTACAACATCTTGCAGGTCTTAAATCCGGAAGCGCAATCCAAAATGGCCTGGTTATACACCGTAAGAAGTGTGGCGATTCAGCAAGTAGTTTTTTTTGTTGCGGCATTTGCTTTTAAAACCAATCAGGCCGGCATTATTCGTGTGCTGAAGCTCGTTATGGCTATGTGTTTTGTCAGCGCGATTTACGGGTTAAAACAACAATACCTCGGGTTCAGTTCAGGAGAGACGGCCTGGATGATGGCTGATCAGGAGCGGTATCAGCTTTATTACCAATGGGGCATGATCAGGGTGCCTTCATTTTGTTATGACCCAACTACCTTCGGCATATTAATGGCGTGTTTTGGCGTCTTTTGCGGGGTTTTACTCGTTGGGGCCAGTAAACCTGAACACAAGATTTTATTAGTCTTGATGTTGGGAATCTCCATGTGGGCTATGGCATTTACCGGCACACGCACCGCATTCGGTCTGGTACCGGTAGGCGGGTTGTTTTTTGGTGGTTTGATTATGAGCCGAAAAGTGTTGCTGATTGGTGGGGTTTTGGCGGTACTTGGAACCGCTTTTGTGCTTAAATCAACCAACAGCGGCGTAATTTATCGGATTCAATCGGCGTTCAAACCCACCAAAGACGATTCTATGAACCTGCGCCTTCAAAATCAGAAAAAAATCCAACCGTATATTCAAACTCACCCCTTCGGAGGAGGCTTGGGAAGTTGCGGAGTGTGGGGCAGGCGTTTCAATCCTGAATCGGAACTGGCCAAATTCCCGCACGATTCCAGTTTTGTGCGAATGGGGGTGGAATTGGGCTGGATTGGGCTGATTTTGTACACATTGTTGCATTATTTTGTATTGCGTACAGGTCTGTTTTATTTCGTTCGTTGTCGCGATCCCTGGATTAAAACCTTGTATGCTGGCCTAACTACCTGGTGCTTCATGCTGGCTGTAGCTTGCTATTTTCAGGAGGCAATTTTGCAGCTACCCATGAATGTTATTTACAATGTCATACTTGGTTTACTGGTAACTTTAAAGAACTTTGATCCTGCTTTTATGAAAGATCAAGGAAATCTGTCATAAAGTCGCGGCATTCTCCAAAAACAACCTACTTTTGAGCTTCCAAACAAAAACACCATGGCGATTCCATCCAATCCCTGGCAAGCAATCTGGTCGAGGCTGCCCCGGCCGCTTCAAAACAAGTACTACCTGACGTTGGTGGTCTTTTTTTTCATCCTTGTTTTCCTGGATAAACACAGTATTTGGACTCAATGGAAGCTCTACCGCGCTCAACAACGCCTGGAAACTGACTGTAAGTTTTATGAGGAAAAAATCAAGGAAGCAAAGGAAGAAGCTGAAGATTTTGAACTCACCAAAGAAAAATACGCCCGCGAACATTATTTTATGAAGCGCCCGAATGAAGATGTCTACATCATCAAAGAGGAAAGCAAATAACTGGTCAATTCAAACTGAACAAATCAAGCAACAATAAATCCTGGATTAATGTCTGTTCTCGTTAATAAGCACTCGAAGATCATCGTACAAGGTTTTACCGGTAAAGAAGGAACATTCCACGCGGAACAAATGATTGCCTACGGCACCAATGTAATTGGCGGTGTAACACCGGGCAAAGGTGGTCAAATGCATCTCGACCGTCCGGTTTTTAATACCGTAGAAGACGCCGTTAAACAAGCCGGCGCCGATACATCCATCATTTTCGTACCCCCTGCCTACGCCGCAGATGCTATAATTGAAGCAGCTGCATCCGGTATTAAAGTGATTGTAGCCATCACCGAAGGGATTCCGATTCAGGATATGGTGCGGGCAAAAGCATACATCTCAGATAAAAATGTCCGCCTGATCGGCCCTAACTGCCCAGGTGTGATTACCCCCGACGAAGCGAAAGTAGGCATCATGCCAGGCTTTGTATTTAAACGGGGCCCCATCGGTTTGGTATCAAAATCAGGTACGCTCACATACGAAGCAGCCGACCAGATTGCCAAAGCTGGCCTGGGTATCACTACGGCTATCGGCATTGGCGGCGACCCGATTATCGGCACCACCACCCGTGAAGCCATTGAACTGTTTATGAACGATCCTGAAACGGAAGGAATCGTCATGATCGGTGAAATCGGCGGTGGACTGGAGGCCGAAGCGGCTCGCTGGATACGTGCCAATGGAAATAAAAAGCCGGTAGTTGGATTTATTGCCGGCCAAACAGCGCCAAAAGGCCGCAAGATGGGCCACGCCGGTGCGATCGTTGGCGGCGCCGATGATACCGCTGCCGCTAAAATGCGGATTATGGCCGAAAACGGTATTGTCGTGGTTGAATCGCCAGCACAAATTGGCGCAACAATCGCCAAGGTAATGGGCCGTGCATCACGCGGGTAATGTTTTAGCATCCTCCTCAATTTGAAAGCGAAAAAGATCGCCTTCCCCTTCTTTTTGACTGCCCTGTTTCTTGGGCAGCTGGTTTTTTATTGCGGGTGCAGTAACTCAGCGGCAAATACTGATTCTACTCCAGTTGCGCCCGCGCCTGCCGTGGATGCCAAACTAAAATTATTGATAGAAAATTATCGTTCCTTTTTTATCCAAACCATGCAGGAAACCCAAACGCCTGGAGCCGCAGTGGCCATTGTGAAAGGAGATTCGGTGATTTTTTTGGAAGGGTTTGGGGTAAGAGACACCAAAAGCCAAACTCCGGTGGATGTACATACCGTTTTCCGGATTGGCTCACTTTCAAAAGGATTTGCAGGCATTCTGACCGGTATATTAGTCCAGGACGGCATGATGGAATGGAATCAAACTGTGCAGGATTGTTATCCGGGGTTTGTGCTGCGTGATGAGAAACAAGCCTCCAGGATGCAAATAAGGCACCTGCTTTCTCATACAACAGGTTTGCCATACCATGCATTTACGAATCTCATAGAAATGGGGTACGACACACGCCGCATTGTTGAGAACTATTTTCCAAGAGCGCCCCTGAGTGGAAGAGAAGGGGAGGTTTTTAGTTATCAAAATGCAGCATTCTGCGTGATTGAACCCGTCATGGAAGCTTCAGCACATCAAACGTACGACGAGTTGCTTTCAGGTCGGATTTTTAAACCCGCCCATATGGTAGATGCATCCTGTAATTTTCAATCCATGCAGCAATCGGAAAATAAATGTTTGCCTCACTTCTGGACGGGCAATTACTTCAACCCTGAACCTATTTCAAACTTGTACTACAATTCAGCCGCTGCCGGAGGTGTAAAT